>JANYIP010000150.1 GCA_025361995.1 Streptomycetales bacterium
TGGCTCCGACCAGGACGGGAAACCGGTAGACCATCGCGGCCCCGGCCCGAATCGCGACGTAGGACTGCTGGCGCGGCAGATCCGTCACCATCGCGACAACGTCCACCCCGGCGTGGTCCAGCGTCATCGCCGCGGAATAGCTCACGTGCTCGGCCCCGACGATCACGGCGCGGCGGCCGATCTGCTGCCGCTCCAGGTACACGGCCTGCTGGAGCTCACCAGTGGTGTAGATCCCCGCGCTCCGCACGCCGGGCACCAGTCGAGCGGCGCGGGGCCGCTCTCGGGCCCCGGTGGCCAGCACGACGGCGCGGGCGCGCACCGTCTCCAGCCCGACCGGGCTCGTGGTCTCGAGCTCGAGCGTCCCGCGCCCCGCCGATCCCGGCGCCCAGCCGGTGACCGAGATCCCCACCCGCAGGTTCGCGCCTGACGCGACCGCGAGGTCGATGAGCCGGCGGGCGTACGCGGGGCCGGAGACGACGCGGTGGAGGTCCCGGAGCCCGTACCCGAGGTGCTGGCTGTGCCGGGGGACACCGCCAGCAGCGCGCTCGCGGTCGACCACCTCGACGCTGCCGATCCCGGCCCGCGCCAAGGCGGCGGCCGTGGTCAGGCCGGCCGGACCGGCGCCCACGACGACGACATCGACGTCGCGTACCGGACGCCCGCTGGTCATCTGGCCTCGATCACGGCTGCGTCGATCATGGAGCGCACGGCCGCACCGCAGAAGAAGCCCTGGCACCGGCCGTTCAAGGCCCGGGTACGCCGGCTGAGGCCGCCCGCCGTTGTCGCCGGAAGCGGCGCCGACAGCGCGTCACGCACCTCGCCGCGCGAGACGCGCTCGCAGTGACAGATCAGCGAGCCGTACGTCGGGTCGGCCGCGATCAGGGCCGCGTCCTGGTACGGCCGGAGCGAGGCCTCGCCGATCGTCGGCATCTTCGGGACGACCGGCGCTCGACGGTCTCCCAGCTCCAACCCCGCGGCCGACATCAGCCCGACCACGTGCTCGGCGATCGCGAGCGATGCAGTCAGCCCGGTCGAGCGGATGCCACCGACGCAGACGTACTGCTGGTCGTCGTGGCAGGTGATCTGGTAGTCGCCGTGCTCGGTCGCGGCGCGCAGCCCGGCGTACACCGCGGTGACCTCTTCGTCGAGCAGTGCCGGCATGATCCGGCGACCGGAGTCGATGAGGAAGGCGAGCCCAGCGGCCGACGAGGCGGTGTCGGTCTTGTCGTCCACGTCGTCCGCGGTGGGACCGAGCAGGACGTTGCCGAACACTGTCGGAGCGACCAGAACTCCCTTGCCGCGGGCGGTGGGTACCGGAAGCAGGATGTGGCTCACCAACGAACGGGCCAGCTTGTCGAACACGACGAGCTCGCCCCGACGCGGCGTGACGGTGAACCCGTCGTGACCCAGCATGCGGTCGACCTCGTCGCTCGCGAGACCAGCAGCGTTGACCACCCATCGGGTACGCAGGTGGCCGCGATCGGTCTGGACTACGTGCGCTACACCCTCGCGGGCCGCACCGGCCGCCGGCCGGACCGGCCGGACGCCGACGACCGTCGTGCGCAGCAGCAGCGTCACCCCGCCGGCCACCGCCTCGGTGGCGAACGCGAGCGGCGTGCTCCACGGGCAGATGATCGACTCGTCCGGGACCTCGAGGGCGCCCAGCGCACCTGGCCCGAGATTCGGCTCGCGGGCGTACAGCTCGGCTGGGGCCACCAGCCGGGTGCGGGTGTAGGAGTTGGCCCTGGCTTTGTCGGCGAGCGCAGGCAGGGCGGCGAGCTGCTCGTCGTTCCACGCCACCAGCAGGGCTCCTACCGGTTCGACTGCGATGCCGGCCTGGGCGGCGTACGAGCTGAGCAGCTCGTAGCCGCGGCGGACGAGCGTCGCCTCGAGCGTCCCTGGGGTGGCGTCGAATCCGGTGTGCAGGATCGCGGTGTTCGCCTTCGAAGTTCCGTCGCCGACGTCATCGGCGGCATCCACCAGGATCACACGCATCGGAAACAGGGCGAGCTCACGGGCGAGCGCGGCCCCGACGACACCGGCCCCGATCACGACGACGTCGACGACCCCCAGCGAGTCCAGGTCGCTCATCGAGCCCACGCCGGTCATCCTGCGGCGCGATCGAGCTCGACAGCGACTGCCCGCCGGAAGAGATCGAGCCGCTGCGCCGCCTCCCCTGCGTCGATCAACGGCTCGTACACCGCAGCAAGCGAATCGGGACGACCGACGGCGAGCTCGAGGGCCAGGGTCGGGTCGAACCCGAGCCGGGCCACCGCACCGACTCCGAGCGCAGTCGCGTCCGGTGAGGCGAAAACCTCGACGGGCACCTGCAGCAGGTCGGCCTGTGCCTGCATGAGCAACCGGCTGCGGGTCAGGCCGCCGTCCACCCGCAACCGCGAGAGCGGGGCGCCGAGGTCGACGGCGACGGCTGCCGCGAGCTCGACCACCTGGGCAGCGATCCCGTCGACCAGGGCCCGGACCAGGTGACCGGCCGTGGTGTCCAGGCTCAGCCCCAGCAGCGACCCGCGCGCGTCCCCGCGCCACCACGGTCCCCCCAGGCCGGCCAGCGCAGCGACGAACGTGACACCACCGGCATCGGGCACCGTCGAGCCGAGCCGGTCGAGATCCTCGGCTGAACCGATGACGCCGAGCTCGACCAGCCAGCGCACCGCCGAAGCGACCGTGAAGACCTGCCCGTCCAGGCAGTACGTCGCCTGCCCACCGATCCGCCAAGCCACCGACGTCGTCAGCCCCGCCGCCGACCGCCGCGGCCTCGACCCGAGGTTGGCGAGCAGGAAGGCACCCGTTCCGTACGTACATTTGGCCGTGCCGGGGTCCAGGCAACCCTCACCGAGCAGGGCCGCCTGCTGGTCCACGAGCAGGCCGGTCAGCGGGATCGGGTCGGACGAGCCGGACGCAGCCGTGAACGCCGTCGTCTCACCGAACGCAGCTGCGGCATCGACCACCGCGGGCAGCTCCTCGTCGCCGAGCCCGAAGATGTCGAGCGCCTCCGGTGACCACTGGGTCGAGTCCAGATCGAGCAGAAGAGTCCGCGACGCAGTCGAGGCATCAGTCACGAACGCACCGGTGAACTGGTGGACGAGCCACACGTCGCTGGTCGTGACCACCCCGTCGCGGGTGAGATGGTCGCGCAGCCAGGCCATCTTCGGCGCCGCGAAGTAGGCATCCAGGGAAAGCCCGGTGATCGCGGCGAGCCGCTCGGCGTCGTCCGCCAGCCGCGCGCAGACTGACTCGGCCCGCCGGTCCTGCCATCCGATCGCATCCGTGAGCGGCTTCCCGGTGGCTCGGTCCCAGGCCAGCACCGTCTCGCCCTGGTTCGCGAGGCCGACGGCGTCCACGGTCTCGCCGCAGCTCTCCAACGCCCGTCGGCCGGCCTCGACGACAGAGGCGAGCAGCTCGCCGGGGTCCTGCTCGACGAGCCCCTCCTCGCCGTACCGGGGGCGGATCGACACCTCCGCCGACGCGATCACGCCACGGTCGGGGGCGATGACGAGCGC
Source organism: Streptomycetales bacterium (assembly GCA_025361995.1). GTDB lineage: Bacteria > Actinomycetota > Actinomycetes > Prado026 > Prado026 > JANYIP01. The sequence goes on from JANYIP010000150.1 coordinate 3,519, forward strand.
CTTGGTGCCGGAGGTTCCCTGGTCGATGGCCAGGACGTTCCCGGTGGTCGTCACGCCACCGAGCGTAGCCGCGCCGGGTGCTGGTGCGACGGCACTAGTGACCTACACCCCTTTGACGCATTTGGGTGGTTGGTCCCCGCGTCGATGCATGCATCACGGCCACGGGAGGAACACACACCAGTGCACATCATCGAGATGTTCTCGACGGAGATGTCAGACGACGGAGTCGTCACCGTAGTGATCCGGCCGGCAGCCGTCCTCCCCGAAGGTTCAGCCCGGGCGGTGCTGCGGGAGCTCGCGGACCGCGACGTTCGCCTCGGCGGGCACTGGCTGACCGAGCCAACGTTGTGGAAGCGCTGGGACCAGCCGTGGGC
>JANYIP010000152.1 GCA_025361995.1 Streptomycetales bacterium
GGAAGTCGTGGTCCGCCTTGGCCTGCTGGAACGACGCCTGCCGGTTCTGCCCGATCATGACGAAGGTCGACAAGAAGATCGCCTCCAGGGACACGACCAGCGTGAGTGTCGCCCACGGGCTCGGGGTGAGCACCATCCAGATCGCGAAGATCACCGCGTGCAAGTACACGAACATCATCGAGCCGGCGAACGAGGTGATCGCGTCCGCGATGCGCAGCTGGACGTCGGCGGCCCGGCTCGCCTGGTGCGCGACGACAACGGGGTGGTGAACGACCTCTGCCTGCTGGCTACTCATGTCTTCTCCTGGATCGAACGGCGATGATCAGCCCAGTGAACCCGTCCGAGGCCTCAAGTCGGCGGCGGCGCGCCCTGCCTCGGTAGGGTCTCTCAGTGACGAGTCAGCGGCGCGCAGCGCAGGCCACCGCCCTCGTCTTCTCGCTCAGCGGGTTCTTGATGGCCGGCTGGCTGTCGCGACTGCCCGCCACCCGCAACCGGCTCGGCGCCGACTCCGCCTCGCTCGGGCTCGCCCTGCTGATGACCGGCGTCGGTTCGCTGACCCTGATGCCGTTCGCGGGGAAGCTCTGTGCCCGCTGGGGCAGCCGCCGGGTGGTCCTGGCCACGGCACTGCCCTCGTGCGTCGTGCTCGCGCTCCTGGCGTACGTCCCGAACGTGCCGACGATGGGTGCCGGCCTCTTCTTCCTCGGCGCCGGGTACGGGTCCTGGGACGTGGCGATGAACGTCCAGGGGTCCTTCGGCGACCGGGCTGCGCACCGTGATCTGATGCCGCGCTACCACGCTTGCTGGAGCGTCGGCGCGATCGTCGGCGCCGGCACAGGCGCGCTGGCAGCGAAGGCCGGGCTCGGGCTGGGTGCCCACTTCGCGCTCGTCGACGTCGTCGTGCTGGCGGGCGTGGCCCTCGCTCTCCCCGCGTTCCTCCCGGACCACACCGAGCACGACTCTTCGGCCGGGCCGACGAGCGGCGCCGAGACGCGTACCAAGACCCGGCTCTTCACCAAGACCCTGGTGATCATCGGGATCGTCACTTTGTGCGGGACCTGCATCGAGGGCGCCGCCGGGGACTGGATCGCGCTGTACTTCACCGACGGGCGGGGCACCACCCAATCCGTGGCGGCCGGTGGGTACGCGGTCTTCTCGGTGGCGATGGCCAGCAGCAGGTTCCTGGGCACGCGGTTGATCGCAGCCATCGGTCGCGAGAACGCCGTCCGGCTCGGCGGGATCGTCACCGGGGTCGGCATCGTCAGCGCAGTCACCCTGCCGACGCTCGGCGGCGCCCTGGTCGGTGCGCTGCTCTGGGGCCTGGGTGTGGCCATCGTCTTCCCGGCCGCCATGAGTGCCGGGGGCGAGGCACCCGGCCGTCCTGCTGACGGGATCGCGGCAGTCTCCACCGTGGGGTACGGCGGGTTCCTGATCGGGCCGCCGCTGATCGGCCTGCTCGGTAAGCAGATCGGGCTCGGCCACGCACTCCTCGTGCTCGTGGTGATGGCCCTGGGGATCGTCGCGCTCTCCCCCGCCGTACGAGCCCGGTCTCCGCAGGTGGCTGGGAGGGATTGACACCGGCCAGCTGGTGATGTCTCTTTCGTAGTGTCAGGCCCGCTCGCGGACGGATTCCCCGGCCGTGGCACCCACGCAGAGAGGCGGCTGGGAATGACCGAGTGGAACGCCATGACCTACGAGGGCAAGGACACCAACCTGAGGGTGGTCCGCGACGAGGCCGAGCGGTTCTTCGCGCTCGCCGAGGCGCCAGGAGCGTGGGAACGCACGACGCCCTGCGACGGCTGGTCCACCCGCGACATCGTGGGCCACATCGTCGACACGACCGAGGGCTACTTCGAGTCCTTCGCCAACGCACGCAGCGGCACCGAGCCACCCCCGCCGCACGGCCTGCCCGCAATGAGCGCACTCGCGAACGAGGGAGCCGTGCGGTTCCGCGACGTCAGCCAGGCCGATCTCGTCGAGCGCCTGCGTACCGACTTCGCGAAGATGATGGAGATCCTCGAGCCGCTGAGCCCCGAGGACTGGACCGGCATGATCGTCACGCACGCGTACATGGGACCGGTGCCGGCCTTCTTCTACGCCGCCGGCCAGCTCATGGACTACGGCGTCCACTCCTGGGACATCCGGCAGGGCTCGGGGCAGTCGCACGGCCTCTCCGGCGACGCGGCCGATCTGTTGGTGCCCTTTATGTTCGAGATCTGGCGTGGCACGGTCAGCGCCCACCTGGTCACGGACCCGATCGAGATCGGGGTCCGGGTCAGCGGACGCAACGCCGGCGACTACAAGATCACGGTCAGCAGCGACGGCCTGGCGTACGAGCCCGGTGACGTCGAGAAGCTGCCGGCGTACATCGAGTTCGACGCGGGCAGCATGGTGCTGACCGCCTTCGGACGCAGCAATGCAGGCACGGTCCGCGGCGACTTCGAGCTCGCGGAGCGCTACCTCAACCTGTTCTTCCGGATCTGAGCGGAGCCGCGGGCGGGACTTAGGCGGGCGGCAGGTAGTCCGTCGCCCGGTCGACCTGGTGGTAGACCTCCTGGCCGATCGGGCGACGCATCTCCTCCGCCAGATGTCCGAGCAAACCGGCGGTCCGGGCGAGCAGTGCGACGCCGCGGAGCATCTCGACCTGCACTCCGGCGTCGCACAGTGCAGCCCCGCACACCCCTGCCCCGTTGAGCGGCAGGGCCCGGCCGAGGATCTCCGGAGCCACCCGCCCGACCGCCTCGAAGAGCCGCAGGTAGGGACCGTGCAGGCCGGCCGCGTCGGCGATCCCGATCAGCACCGGCGTTCGCGGGTCGCCGTCCTTGTGCACCGGGTGCCCGAGCCCGGGGACGAACCGCCCCGCCGCGCGCTCGG
>JANYIP010000291.1 GCA_025361995.1 Streptomycetales bacterium
CCAGCACCGGGCAGTCAAAGCCTTCACCGATGTAGGGGCCCGTGGCAACGACCAGCAGGGGCGAATCACCCACACCGGGATCTAGCCTGGCCAGGGCCGCGGGCGGCGCTCGTGCTCCCATCCCGCCGATGAGCACGACGGGGTCGTACTCGCGTGCGGTTAGCTCCGCCGCCAGTCGGTCCACGTGAGCCGTCCACTGGGTCAACACCATGCAATGGCGACCGCGACTCATTGCCTCCGCGACACCGTCGACAACTTGCGCAAGCCTGTCGTCGCTGGCAACGAGGTCTCGGTAGATCGCCGCCATCCCACCAGGAGCACCGGGATCGGCGTCCCCGTGGTACCGAAAAGAGGTGTGATGAACAACGAGCTTGCGCTCGGGTGCCGGGACGACGCCCTCAACGGGAAGCTGCCCGGTCGACGGGGCCTCCGAGCTGATGGTGTGTCTCACGGGCCCCAGTTGCAGAGCGATGAGATCGTCCAGCCGGTCGCGCCGATAGGGAGTCGCCGTCAGCCCGAGCCAGCGGCGCGCCGGGATCTGTCGCACTACATCCTCGAATGCAGCGGCCGGTACATGGTGGCACTCATCAACGATGACAAGCCCGTATGACGCGGTCAGCTCCGCCACGTCGTCGCGGCGAGCCAACGTCTGCAACATCGCGACGTCCACTACCCCGCCACGTTTGGTTCGGCCTCCGCCGAGTTGCCCCGCCTTCACACCCAACAGCTCCGTGATCTGCGCCCGCCACTGATCGGCGAGCGTCTTTCGATCGACCAGAACCAGAGTCGGCCACCCAGCCTTCGCGGCCGCGGCGAGGGCGACCACAGTCTTGCCGGCCCCCGGTGGGGCGACGAAGACACCCAGGTCGTGAGCAGTGACCGCCCGCAACGCAGCCAACTGCACGTCACGCAAGGTCCCACGGAACTCCAGCTCGATGGGTGATCCGTCCGTACGCTTGTCCGTGAGGTCTAGCCGCGATCCCTGTTCGGCCACAAGGGACTCGACGAGCGCGAGCATGCCACGGGGTAGAACCAGGTCACCAGCGATGGTTTCGTCGTACGAGCGAAGAAAACGCGGCACATCCCAAGTCGAGCGGCGTTGACGCTGGCGCTCATCGAAGAGCGGGTTTCGAAGTGATGCCGCATGCATCAGCGTCGAGGCCATCGTCGGCGTCAGGTCCTCGCCAGTGACCGTCACCCGCGACCCAATGCTCACGCGAACAACCGCAGGAACCGGAACCTGGATACGGGTCGCCGTCGTCCCCGTCAGCCGGTCGACCTGGACACCCACCGCCGGCTCGCGGAGGCGGCCAGCGACACGGCTCACTTCCCGCGGAGTCATCCGGTCGACGGTCGACAAGTACGCCCACTGGTCCTCATGGGGTTCCATCGTGGCCAGGTCGAGGAACACCGTCGTCCCGGTTCGACGACACCGGCCCTGGAGCGGGGCCGCGATGAGGTTTCCGAACCCGCCGACTGGCAGAACATCCTGAGCGGGAAAGAGCCGGTCGTAGGAGGCCAGACTCATCCGCCCTCGGACACCCATCGCCTCTCTCAGCAGACCCATGCCCAGCCTTCTGGCAAGAGCAGCCGAAACGGCGCCGGTGAAGAAGATCCACGCGTGTGCTCCAACCCCGGAACGAGACACCTCAAGTGCCGCGGGGACCCCGTTGATGCGCGCGGCCTTCAGGTACGCCAAGGCGTCGAGCATCGCTGCGGGTCCGTCGAAGTCCGCCGCCAGCCAGTGACAGGAGTCATCGCGCAACAGCGGGTACAGGCCTACGTCGATCTCGCCGGCGAGGTGCGCGGTGATCACCTCGGCGGTCAGCGGTAGATGTGTCGCCGACCGTGCCGTCATCCCACGGCGCCACCCACCGGCGACGGCAGGCATCCAACCAGCTCGGTCGCCGCGCGCGCTCTCCCACCTGACCGCGTACACATCTGAACGTGCCGCGAACAGTGCCCCGAAGAACGCCACCTTCGCAGCTGGCGCAGATGCGACTGACACCGGTCCACCACGGAGACCCAAGCCGCCCGTCTGCGCTGGACCCGGCGGCCCTGCCTCTGACGGCGTGAGCTTCAGCAATGCGTTCAATCGCACGGTTTCCGCACGAAGGCGCAGTACCTCCGCACGCAATATGGCGAGCTCATCTTCCACCGGGGGAACGCTACCTACGACCCAGCGACGCCACTTGCGTCGCCATGCACTCTGCGCCTGAGAGTCCCACCACAGCCGCCAACAATGCTCGTCCGGTCGCCGCCTCGAACGGAACCGCCCGTACTCGTCCGGTGGGCACTCGGCGTCGGCCATCCCGTAGTCGTGCTGGGCGATCCGCCACAGCTCGGCGCACTGGCAACTCG
>JANYIP010000382.1 GCA_025361995.1 Streptomycetales bacterium
CGCGTCGAGCAGCGCCTGCGTGGGGTGTTCGTGCGTGCCGTCGCCGGCGTTGACGACGCTGCCCTTGACCCACTGCGCCAGACGGTGTGGGGCTCCTGATCCGCTGTGCCGGCAGACCACGGCGTCGGCGCCCATCGCCTCCAGGGTGAGCGCAGTGTCCTTCAGGCTCTCGCCTTTCGAGACGCTCGAGCCCTTCGCGGAGAAGTTGATCACGTCCGCCGAGAGCCGCTTGGCCGCCGCCTCGAACGAGATCCTGGTCCGGGTCGAGTCCTCGAAGAAGAGGTTGACCACGGTCCGGCCGCGCAGGGTCGGGAGCTTCTTGATCTCGCGGTGGGACAGCGCCGCCATCTCGGTCGCGGTGTCCAGGACCAGCAGCGCGTCGTCGTACGTCAGGTCGGCCGCTGAGATGAGGTGGCGGTTCACTGCTCGGCTCCCGGAGTGCTGCTCAGGACGACGGCATCCCGGCCGTCGTGCTCGGTGAGCATGACGCGGACCCGTTCACGCAGCGAGGTCGGAAGGTTCTTGCCCACGTAGTCGGCCCGGATCGGCAGCTCGCGGTGGCCGCGATCGACCAGGACCGCCAGCTGGACGGCCCGCGGCCGTCCCAGGTCGTTCAGCGCATCGAGGGCGGCGCGGACCGTACGTCCGGAGTAGAGGACGTCGTCGACAAGGACGACCACCTTGCCGTCGACCCCCGGGTCGGGGACCTCGGTCCGCGCCAGCGCCCGAGCGGGGTGCATGCGGAGGTCGTCGCGGTACATCGTGATGTCCAGCGAGCCGACCGGGACCGGGGACCCCTCCACCGCAGCGATGCGCTCAGCCAGCCGGCGGGCCAGGGCCACGCCTCGGGTGGGGATGCCGAGCAGGAGGATCTCGCCGGCGCCCTTGTTGCGCTCGAGGATCTCGTGCGCGATGCGGGTCAACCCCCGGTGGATGTCGGCCGCCTCGAGGACGTCTCGAGAGGTGGCCAGGTCCAGGGGATCCGCTGTTCCTTGATCAGTGGCAGGCGTCATGCCGCACCGACCTCCTTCCCCGCCTCACAGGACGGATCGTTAAAGGACGTCGAACGGTTGACACGCTACCAGGGCCGATCCGGCGGTCTTGCATCAACCGAACGGTCGTACTCGCCCCCGACTCCTTGACGCTCTTGATCACCCTCCGTAACGTCACAGAGTGTCACCGGTATGACCACGTACGGTCGCCGGGACCGGAAGATCGACCGAACACGGTGGGGGTGGAAACTAGATGCCGTCCGACTACGCACGCGCTCTGGGATCCAGATTACGTTCGATCCGCACGCAGCAAGGACTGTCGCTGCACGGCGTCGAGGAGAAGTCGCAGGGTCGCTGGAAGGCCGTCGTCGTCGGCTCGTACGAGCGTGGCGACCGCGCTGTCACCGTGCAGAAGCTGGCTGAGCTGGCGGACTTCTACGGTGTCCCGGTCGGTGAGCTGCTGCCCGGCGCAGGCCCGGCCGGTTCGACCGAGCCGCCGCCCCGCCTCGTCCTCGACCTCGAACGCCTCTCCCTGGTACCCGCCGAGAAGGCCGGCCCGCTCGCCCGCTACGTCTCCACGATCCAGAGCCAGCGCGGAGACTACAACGGCAAGGTGCTGTCGGTCCGTCAGGAAGACCTGCGGACCCTCGCCGTCATCTACGACACGTCACCGAGCGTGCTCGTCGAGCAGTTCATCGTGTGGGGCGTCCTGAACCCCGAGGCGCGCCGCGCCCTGCCCCTCGACTGACCCGGTCGGGCTACTCCTCGTAGGCGGGGGCGGCCCGGCCGACGGCATCGCCCATCCGGTGCACCCGCAGCGCGTTGGTCGAGCCGGGGATCCCGGGGGGCGCCCCAGCCACGATCACCACGTCGTCGCCGATGTCGCAGCGCGCGATGTCGAGCAGCGCCGAGTCCACCTGCAGCACCAGGTCGTCCGTGTGCTTCACCGAGGGTACGAGGAACGTCTCGACCCCCCAGCACAACGCCAGCTGGCTGCGTACCGCTGGCCGCGGGGTGAACGCCAGCAGCGGGATCGGCGAGCGGTGCCGGGCCAGCCGCTGCGCCGACGACCCGGTCTCGGTGAACGCCACCAGGAACTTCGCCCCCACCACTTCGCCCACCGACGCCGCCGCCCGGCAGATCGCCCCGGCCTTGGAGTGCGGCGCGACGAGCAGCGGCGGCAGGTCCCCGAGCGCTTGGTCCTCCACCGCCTCGATGATGCGGGCCATCGTGCGTACCGACTCGATCGGGAACCGGCCGACCGAGGTCTCCCCCGACAGCATCAGCGCGTCCGCGCCGTCCAGGACCGCGTTCGCGACGTCGGAGGCCTCGGCCCGGGTCGGCCGCGACGCGCCGATCATCGACTCGAGCATCTGGGTGGCCACGATCACCGGCTTGGCAGCCTCCCGGCAGAGCCGGACGGCGCGCTTCTGGACCAGCGGCACGTCCTCGAGCGGCAGCTCGACACCGAGGTCGCCGCGGGCCACCATCACGCCGTCGAAGGCGTCGATGATCGCCTGCAGGTTCTCGACCGCCTGTGGCTTCTCGACCTTCGCGAGGACAGGGAGGCGCATGCCCTCCTGGTCCATGATGTCGTGCACCGCTCGTACGTCCTCGGCGCTGCGGACGAAAGACAGCGCGATCATGTCCGCGCCGATCCGCAGCGCCCAGCGCAGGTCGTCCACATCCTTCTCGGACATCGCCGGCACCGAGACGGCCACCCCCGGCAGGTTGATCCCCTTGTGGTTCGAGACGGTGCCGCCCTCGACCACGCGGGTGACCACCCGCGGGCCGTCCACCTCGAGGACCTCCAGGGCCACCTTGCCGTCGTCGATGAGGATGCGGTCGCCGGCGCTGACGTCGCCCGGCAGCCCGGAGTACGTCGTGGACACCATGGCCGCGTCGCCGGGGACGTCCTCGGTGGTGATCGTGAAGAGCGCGCCGTTGGCGAGCAGGACGGGACCGTCGGCGAACACACCGGTACGGATCTTCGGGCCCTGCAGGTCCACCAGGATCCCGACGCCGCGCCCGCTCTCGTCCGAGGCCTGCCGGACGTTGCGGTAGACCATCTCGTGGTCGGGGTAGTCGCCGTGGCTGAGGTTCAGCCGGGCCACGTCCATCCCCGCGGCGACGAGTGCACGTACGCCTTCCAGGGTCGACGTGGCAGGGCCCAGGGTGCAGACGATCTTGGCGCGACGCATGGTTCGACCCTATCGAGTGGGGGGAGGGACCTCAGACCGTGAGCGGTCGTGCGGTGGGAGCGATCGGAGCCGGCAGGTTGGTCGTCCCCATCAGCCAGCGGTCGACCGCAGCAGCGCAGGCCCGCCCCTCGGCGATGGCCCACACGATGAGCGACTGGCCGCGGCCGGCGTCGCCCGCGACGAACACCCCGTCGACGTTGGTGGCGAAGGAGCTGTCGCGGCCTACCAGGCCCCGGCTGTCCAGGGCCACGCCCAGCTGGGTGATCAGGTCGCCCTGCTCCGGGCCGGTGAAGCCCATGGCGAGCAGCACGAGGTCGGCGGCGAGCTCGTGGGTGGAGTCGGGCACCTCTTCGAACCGTCCGCCGACCAGCGCGACCTCGACGAGCTCGAGTGCGCGGACCCTACCGTCAGCGGACCCGAGGAACCGGTTGGTCGACACCGCGAACATCCGGGTCCCGCCCTCCTCGTGCGCACTGCTCGTCCGGTACACCATCGGGTACGTCGGCCAGGGCTGGCCGTCCGTCCGCCCGGCCGGTGGGCGCGGCATGATCTCGAGCTGGGTGACCGAGGCGGCACCCTGCCGCAGCGCGGTGCCCAAGCAGTCGGCGCCGGTGTCGCCGCCGCCCAGGATGACGACGTGCCGGCCGGCCGCGCTGATCGGCGTGACCGCGAGATCACCCTCCTGGACCCGGTTGGCGAACGGCAGGTACTCCATCGCCTGGTGGATCCCGACCAGCTCGCGGCCGGGGACGTCGAGCTCGCGGGCCGCCGTCGCGCCGACCGCGAGGACCACGGCGTCGTACTTCTTGCGCAGGTCGTGCCCGGTGACGTCGACGCCGACGCTGACCCCCTCGCGGAATCGGGTGCCCTCGTCGCGCATCTGGGCCAGCCGCAGGTCGAGGTGGATCTTCTCCATCTTGAACTCGGGGATGCCATAGCGCAGGAGCCCGCCGATCCGGTCCGAGCGCTCCAGCACCACGACCGTGTGGCCGGCCCGGGTCAGCTGCTGGGCCACGGCCAGGCCGGCCGGTCCCGACCCGACGACCGCCACGGTACGTCCGGACAGCCGCGACGGCGGCTGCGGAGAGACCCAGCCCTCGTCCCAGGCACGGTCGACGATCGAGACCTCGACCTGTTTGATGGTCACCGGGTCGGCGTTGATGCCGAGCACGCAGGCCGTCTCGCACGGGGCCGGGCAGAGCCGGCCGGTGAACTCGGGGAAGTTGTTGGTGGCGTGCAGCCGCTCGCTGGCGCCCCGCCAGTCACCGCGCCAGCCGAGGTCGTTCCACTCCGGGATGAGGTTCCCCAGCGGGCAGCCGTTGTGGCAGAACGGGATCCCGCAGTCCATGCACCGCCCGGCCTGGGCCGCGACGGCGCCGTCCGGCATCTCCTCGTACACCTCGCGCCAGTCGCGGATGCGGATGTCGACCGGCCGCCGGGTGGGAGTCTCGCGGGGCGTCGTCAGGAAGCCGCGGGGGTCAGCCACGGGAGACCTCCATGATCGTCTCGAGCAGGTCGGTCCCGTCACGCTCGGAGCGCTGCTGCGCCTCGAGCACGCGCTTGTAGTCGCGCGGCATGATCTTCGAGATGCGAGCCAGCGCGCCAGGCCAGTCCGCGAGCAGCCGGGCGGCCACGGTCGAGCCGGTCTCCTCGCCGTGCCGGGTGACGACGTCGCGGAGGAACACCTCGTCCTGCAGCGACAGCGCTTCGACCTCGACCATCTCGCGGTTGACGTCGCCCGGCTCCAGGTCCAGGACGTACGCGACGCCACCCGACATCCCGGCGGCGACGTTGCGGCCGGTGGCACCCAGGATGACCGCACGGCCCCCGGTCATGTACTCGCAGGCGTGGTCGCCGACGCCCTCGACGACCGCCGTGGCACCGGAGTTGCGGACGCAGAACCGCTCCCCCACGACGCCGCGCAGGAACGCCTCCCCGGCGGTCGCGCCATAGAGGATCACGTTCCCGGCGACGACGTTCTGCTCGGCGACGAAGATCGCGCCGCGGTCCGGCCGGACAACCACGCGGCCGCCGGACAGACCCTTGCCGACGTAGTCGTTCGCGTCGCCCTCGAGCCGCAGCGTGATGCCCCGCGGCAGGAACGCACCGAAGGACTGGCCCGCCGACCCCGTGAAGGTGAGGTCGATAGTGCCGTCCGGCAGACCCTCGCCACCATAGCGTCGGGTGAGCTCCGACCCGAGCATCGTGCCCACCGTGCGGTTGACGTTCCGGATGGGCAGAGCGGCCCGCACCGGCTCGCCGCGGTCGAGGGCCTCGGCGGACAGCGCGATCAGCTGGTTGTCGAGCGCCTTCTCGAGGCCGTGGTCCTGCGTGGCGGTACGCAGCCGCGGCGTCCCGGGCGGAAGCTCTGGCACGTACAGGATCGGGGTGAGGTCGAGGCCGCTGGCCTTCCAGTGTTCGACGGCGCGGGTGAAGTCCAGCGACTCCGCCTGCCCGACCGCCTCCGCGAGACTGCGGAACCCGAGCTCTGCCAGCAGCTCGCGCACCTCCTCGGCGATGTACTCGAAGAACGTCTCCACGAAGGCCGGGGCACCGGTGAAGCGGGCCCGCAGCTCCGGGTTCTGGGTGGCCACCCCGACCGGGCAGGTGTCCAGCTGGCAGACCCGCATGAGCACGCAGCCCATGACCACCAGCGGCGCCGTCGCGAAACCGAACTCCTCGGCGCCGAGCAGGGCGGCGACCATGACGTCGCGCCCGGTCTTGAGCTGGCCGTCGGTCTGCACCACGATCCGGTCGCGCAGCCCGTTGAGCAGCAACGTCTGCTGGGTCTCGGCCAGGCCGAGTTCCCACGGGCTGCCGGCGTGCTTGAGCGACGTCAGCGGCGCCGCGCCGGTGCCGCCGTCGTGACCCGAGATCAGCACGACGTCGGCATGCGCCTTGGCGACGCCGGCCGCGACCGTACCCACCCCCACCTCGGCGACCAGCTTGACGTGCACCCCGGCCCGGGGGTTGGCGTTCTTGAGGTCGTGGATCAGCTGGGCCAGGTCCTCGATGGAGTAGATGTCGTGGTGCGGCGGCGGCGAGATGAGCCCCACGCCCGGCGTCGAGTGCCGGGTCTTGGCGATCCACGGGTACACCTTGTGGCCCGGCAGCTGGCCGCCCTCGCCCGGCTTGGCCCCCTGCGCCATCTTGATCTGGATGTCGTCGGCGTTGACCAGGTACTCACTCGTCACGCCGAAGCGACCGCTCGCCACCTGCTTGACCGCGGAGCGGCGCGAGTCCCCGCCCGGCATCGGCTCGAACCGCTCCGGGTCCTCGCCGCCCTCGCCGGTGTTCGACTTGCCGCCGAGCCGGTTCATCGCGATGGCCAGCGTCTCGTGAGCCTCCTGCGAGATCGAGCCGTACGACATGGCGCCGGTCGAGAAGCGCTTGACGATCTCGGAGATCGGCTCGACCTCGTCGATCGGCACCGGCTCGCGTACGTCGTCGCTGAAGCGGAACAGCCCGCGCAGCGTCATGAGGCGTTCGGCCTGGTCGTTGACGCGGCCGGTGTACTGCTTGAAGACGTCGTAGCGGCCCTGCCGGGTGGCGTGCTGGAGCTTGAACACCGTCTCCGGGTCGAACAGGTGCGGCTCGCCCTCGCGACGCCACTGGTACTCCCCGCCGACCTCGAGCTGGCGGTGCGCCGGCGAGATGCCGTTCGGCGGGTAGGCGGTCGAGTGGCGCAGCGCCACCTCGCGGGCGATCACGTCGAGCCCGACGCCGCCGAGCTT
>JANYIP010000390.1 GCA_025361995.1 Streptomycetales bacterium
GTCTGGTACCAGAAGCACACTCAGTTCCCCGGCCCGGGCCGCACGGAGGGCAACGTCGTCGGGTACCCGTTGTTCCCGGTCTACACGGCGAAGGCCGGCGGCTTCTTCTTCGTGGTCTTCGGTGTCACCGTCCTGCTCTCCGCGATCGCGAGCATCAACCCGGTCTGGCTGTTCGGGCCGTACACGCCGACCCAGATCACGGCCGGCTCGCAACCCGACTGGTACATGGGGTGGCTCGACGGCGCCCTGCGGCTGATGCCCAACCTCGAGATCGACGCCTGGGGGCACACCCTCAGCCTGAACGTGCTGATCCCGTCGCTGATCATCCCGGGCATCCTGTTCACCGGGCTCGCGCTCTACCCGTTCCTCGAGCAGTGGGTCACCGGCGACAAGCGTGAGCACCACCTGCTGGACCGCCCGCGCAACATGCCGACCCGGACGGCCATCGGCACCATGTCGATCGCCTTCTACATCCTGCTGTGGATCGGGGGCGACAACGACATCATCGCCACCCACTTCGACCTCGGGATCAACCAGATCACCTGGACGCTACGGGTGATGATCTTCGTTGTGCCGCCGCTGGTCTTCGTGTTCACCAAGCGCTTCTGCCTGTCCCTGCAGCGCCGCGACCGCGACAAGCTCCTGCACGGGTACGAGACCGGCACGATCATGCGGATGCCCTCGGGTGAGTACATCGAGGTGCATGCAGCGGTCTCGGACGAGGAGCGCGCCAAGCTCCTCGCCGGCGAGCAGTACCGACCGCTGGAGATCGACGACCGGCCCGACGAGAACGGCGTACGACCCAAGCGGCACCCGCTGAACAAGGCACGGGCCAAGCTGTCGGCGTTCTACTTCGCGGAGCAGATCGAGAAGCCGTCCGCCGAGGAGCTCGAGCACGCTGCGCACCACGCGGCTGAGCTCAGCGAGGGGTACGCCCGGCAGATCGAGAGCGGTACGCCGCCGACCGACGGCGAGAGTTCGCACCCGGCCTAGGTCGACAGCTCGACCAGCTTGGCGACCGTGTTCACGTTGCGGCTCGTGACGGTGACACCGAGGCGGCGTTCCCATGGCGACTTGCTCAGAGGGCCGCCGCTGACACCGGCCGGCAGCCACAGGTAGACGTGCCGGCCCACCACGGCGATCACGTCGGGCGCGACGTCCAGGTCCGCGACCGCGGCCACCGCGGCCGGCCTCGGCTCGGCTGACAGGAACCCGACCAGGTGCCGGGCCGGATCGGTGGCGAGCTCCGCCAGCGGGTCGGCGGCCAGCGCAGCCACGAGCTCGGCCCCCGTCCGTACGACCACCGGGCACTGCACGCCGATCTCGGCGACCAGTGCGGCTTCGATGTCCTCGGGGGCGGTCTCCAGTGCCGACAGCGGCGCGGTGAAGGCGGCGTTCCCGCTGTTGAGCAGCGTGTTGACGTCGCCATAGCCCAGCCCCGTCAGCACCCGGCGCAGGTCGGCCATCGGGACTCGCTTGTTGCCGCCGACGTTGACGCCACGCAGCAGAGCGACCGCTCGCGTGCTTCCGGGTGCCACGACTCCTTATCCTGCCAGGATGGTCGAGCCGGGAACCAACTGGGCCGGGAACGTCACGTTCACCGCCGGCGCCGTCCACCGCCCCACCTCGGTCGACGAACTGCGCCGGGTGGTGGCCGCCAGCAGGTCCATCCGAGCGCTCGGGACCGGGCACAGCTTCAACACCCTGGTCGACTCCCCCGGCGACCTCGTGTCGGTGGCCGGCCTGCCCGCGGTCATCGAGCTGGACACGACGACCGCCCCCTCGCGGCCGACCGTCATCGTCTCGGCCGGGCTCCGCTACGGCGAGCTGGCCACCGAGCTGGACGCCCGCGGCTACGCCTTGCACAACCTGGGGTCGCTCCCGCACATCTCGGTCGCCGGCGCCTGCGCGACCGGCACGCACGGCTCCGGCGACGCCAACGGCAACCTGGCCACCGCGGTGTCCGCGGTCGAGCTGGTCGGCCCCGACGGAGACCTGGTCGCGCTCAGCCGGGCCGCCGACCCCGACACCTTCCCCGGCGCGGTGGTGGCCCTGGGCGCGCTCGGCATCGTCACCCGGCTCACGCTGGACGTGCAGCCGACGTACGACCTGCGGCAGTACGTGTACGACGACCTGCCCGGGGACGAGCTGCGCGGACACTTCGACGAGATCACCGCCAGCGCGTACAGCGTGAGCCTGTTCACCCGGTGGCGGTCGGAGGAGGTCGAGCAGGTCTGGCGCAAGGAACGGCTCACGGCCGGCCAGGAGCCGGGCCGGCCGCCGGCCGTGTGGCACGGCGCCCGGCTGGCCGAAGAGGGCCGGCACCCGCTGCGGGGGCTGCCGTCGACGTCTGCGACCGAGCAGCTCGGCGTCCCGGGCCCGTGGTACGCGCGGCTGCCGCACTTCCGCCTCGAGTTCACGCCGAGCTTCGGCGACGAGCTCCAGGCGGAGTACCTGCTGCCCCGCGAGCACGCGGTCGAGGCGCTCGACGCGGTGGCCGAGCTGCGTGACCTGATCGCCCCGGTGCTGCTCGTCTCCGAGATCCGCACGGTGGCCTCCGACGACCTGTGGCTCAGCCCCAGCAATGGCCGCGCAAGCGTGGCGGTCCACTTCACTTGGGTGAAGGACGAGGCAGCGGTGGCGCCGGTGCTGGCCGCCGTCGAGGAGCAGCTGGTGCCCTATGCCGCCCGGCCGCACTGGGGCAAGCTCTTCTCCACCGCGCCGGCGGTCATCGCGGGGCTCTACCCACGGATGGACGACTTCGCCCGGCTGCGCGCGGCGATGGACCCGGGCGGGAAGTTCGGCGGGGCGTTCGTCGACCGGTACCTACCCGGCACTTAGGTGACAGCGATCGCGCGGGCTTCGTGAGCGGTTGCGAGCGTCTCCAGCGCCAGCAGGGTCACGGCGGTGCTGAGCGCGACCACCGAGCTGAGCAGGACCGGGACGTCCCCGATGAGGACGGCGTACGTCAGCCAGCAGACCTGCGAGAGGGCCTTGAGCGACCAGGTCGTGATCGACACTCCGGAGCGGGCACCGGCCCGCCAGGTCGCCACCGAGTCGTACACCTGCGGCCAGGCCGAGACGAAGCCGATCGAGACCGCGATGTACCCCACGGCGTGCGGCGGGACGAGCAGGGCCACCGTCAGGAAGGCGGCCCAGACCGTCGCCAGGGTCGCCGCGCGGCGCCGCCGGGACACCGCGCTCGGGACGAGGAGGACGACGCACACTGCGCCGGAGACCAGCAGGACGTTCCCGGGGATCTGCGGCACCGTCATCGTGCGGATCCCGTACGTCAGCCACATCGAGCAGCCCAGGACGGTCATGGACCATGCCACCGGCGAGACGCCGCCGAGGGTGGGGTGGGCGAGGGTGCGCAGGATCTGCGGAACGACCATGACGACACCGAGGGTGGCACCGAGGTAGGCGAGCGCGAGAGCGAGGGCATGGGCCGTCATGTGGAGCCGAGCACGGTCAGGAGGCCTTCCGGCGAGCGGTCTGAACGGGAATTCTGTAACGATACAGATGTAACGATACAGTAGTCAGGTGCTCGTAGGGAAGGAGGCAGGCATGGGCGAGTCCCGCCAGACGCTGCAAACGGTGGCGCGGGCAGCCGGCGTCTCGCCGATGACGGTGTCCAACGCCTACAACCGGCCCGACCAGCTCTCCCGCACCACCCGGGAGAAGGTCCTGCGGGTGGCCGCCGAGCTGGGGTACGGCGGCCCGAGCCCTGCTGGCCGGTCGCTGCGCCGCGGACGCTCGGGCACCGTGGGCCTGCTGCTGTCCGAGCAGCTGCCGTACGCGTTCGCCGACCCGGGGATGCTGACCTTCCTGCACGGGATGGCCACCGAGCTGGCCGCCGCCGGGCAGGCGCTGCTGCTGATCCCGACAGCTGGTGACACCGACCAGGCGCTGGTCCGCGGTGCCCTCGTCGACGCCTTGGTGCTGCGTGCGATCTATCCCGACGATCCAGCCGTGGTCGCCGCGCGTGAGCGGGGGGTCCCGCTGGTGTCGGGCGGCGGCCCCAAGATCGCCGGGATCCCGTTCGTCGGGATCGACAACGCCCGCTCCGCGGCGAGGGCCGCTGAGCACCTGCTGGGTCTCGGCCACACCCGGTTCGCCGTGCTCACCATCCCGCCCGGGGACCCGCTCGCCGGGATCCCGCCGCGCCCGGGACTGCACGCCCGGGCTCGTGGCTTCCTCGCTGCACTGGAAGCCGCCGGAGTCGACCCCGACCGCATCCAGGTGGTGCAGGCGGGCGACCACACCCGCGACGCGGGCCGCGAGGCGGCCGCCCACCTGCTCGTTGCCCGCCGGTCAGCGCGACCCACCGCCGTCTTCGCCGTGAGCGACGTCCTCGCCCTCGGCGTCCTGGAGGCTGCGGCGGCCAGCGGCGTCGACGTACCCCGACAGCTCTCGGTGATGGGCTTCGACGACATCGAGGAGGCGGCGAGGAGCACCCCGCCGCTGACCACGATCTCGCACCCGCTGTACGAGCAGGGCAGGGCCGCCGTCCGCGTCGTCCTTGCCGCTGTCGACGGACGGGTGGTGCGGCCGCCTCGCCTGACCACTCACCTGGTCCTTCGCGAGACGACCGCACGCCCTCCTGCGCGCTGAGCGGCGCACAGACCCACTGACGGCCTACTGCTTGGTGAACACCAGGAAGTCGCTCTCGGGCAGCGGCTCGCTGTCACCGGTGGTGAGCAGCAGGCTGGCCGAGGCCGACAGCTGGTAGCCGCACGGCGGCAGGCTCGAGATCGCCACCGGGTTGTTCAGGTGGTCGAGCAGAGCGGTGACCGTCCCGAAGAAGTCCGGAGTCGCCGCCGGCAGGGCGTAGTGGTACGGACCACCAGGCCCCGTCACCGCAAGGGTGACCGCCCCGAGGTTCGGGTGCGCCGCGGTGTAGAGCACGGTCAGCGCGTGGGTGATCTTCGCGCAGCCGTGCCCGATCAGCTCCTGCACGTCGATGCTGAGGGCACCCAGGTACCCGTCGTACCTGCCGGGCACCCACGAGCCGTTCTTCTCCACCTGGTTGTAGATCGTGTTGGCCAGCGCCAACCGGTCGCAGATCCCGGCCTGCACGGCCGGTGGCGGTGAGACGACGGCCTGCCGGATGACCATCCGCAGGGTGACGAGCTCGTCGGTGGCCAGCCCGGCCGGCACCGTCGAGCCGCCGGCGCTGACTGCGGCAAGGTCGTGAGTCTGAGTGGACAAGGTCCCGCTGGCCAGGCCCAGCAAGTTGTTGTTGGGCACGAACTTCCCGGTCAGCAGGTGGTTGTCCTGCGGGACGCTGATCCAGCCGTCGGCGTCCGGGGTGACCGCGATCTCGTCCGGCCCGTTCACACCGAGCACGACCACCCGCTTGGTCTCCGCCGGGCCGGGGAAGACGAACTTCTCCAGGGTCCCGATCTGCATCGCGGTCATCTGGGCCTGACGCACCGGGTCGGTTCCAGTGGTCGACATCTCGAACCGGTACTGCAGCGGCTGCCCGCCGAGGGTCCGACCGAGCACGCCGTTCAGCCGGAGCCCGGCGTAGAAGGCCCGGTTGCCGGTCGTCCGCCCCGTACCGGCCGGTCCGCTGTCGATGTCGGTCAGCAGCTTGTAGCCGCCGACGTGGTCGAACCACGGGTACGCGTCGTCCACCGGCGGCTGCTCGTCCACGCACAGGTCCACGCAGAAGCACGGACCGATGTTCTGCCGGTCGGCCGCGCGACCACGCGAGCGCGGCTCGGCGAGCAGCACACCGCCCAGGCCCTCGATCCGGAAGTACACGTCCGGGCCGGGGACGAGCTCGATGTTGATCCATGGAGACAGGGGCGTGCGGGTGAACTCGGCAGTGGTGTAGTCGATGCGGAAGTGCCCCGACCCGTCGGTGGTCGCACTGCCGAGAGCGTCGTCCTGGAGCCAGTCCACGTCGAAAGCCTTGACCGTCACGCCGGACACCGGGACGTCGGTGCCGCAGACGGTGACCTGTCCGCAGATGGTCCACCAGCCGAGGCGGCCACGGATCGCGCACCAGAACCGGGAGGGGATCTCGTACTCCCACGCGGCGACGAAGTCCGTCCCGTCCGGGCCGGCGGTGCGCCAGGCCGGAGCAAGGGTGGTCACGGCGAGCTGCACCGGCCGCGGAGGTACCGGGTGCCCGGTCATCGTCCCGCAGTAGACGTCCACCTCGAAGGCCTCGCCCGCGTAGACGCTGCCGGGGCTGTCCAGCAGGACCGTGAAGCTGCCGTCGTCGGCGAGCACGGCCTCGGCGAAGACGTCCGTGGCCCGTGCGTCAGCCTGCTCCCGGGTCAGGACGTTCACCGTGGATTTGGGGTCCGCCGCGGCGGAGTGGCTCACCCGGGACTGGTCCTGCACGCGTACCAGGCGCAGGGTGGCGCCGCGCAGCGGCTCCGAGCACTCGTCGCACAGCAGGCCGATCAGCCGGCCGGACAGGCGGTAGGACATGGCGGTCTCCGATCCCCGTGAGGGCGTGTTCCCTCGGGGACGGGAGCCGCACCTGGCTCGGCTGATACGCCTTTGACTACGCGGAGCGACGAAGGTGTGCGAATGGGTAGTCGACCGGTCGACTCGCGCCTCCGTTCCGGGGCCCCCGTCGAAGCGGCTGCCTGGTCCGACGTCGTCGACGGTGCGGTGGTCCCCGACACCGCGTCGAGGGCTGCACCGTCAAGGCGGCCGGAGGACGAGCGGGCCGCTGGCTGGAGTCTGTGACGCCCCGGTGGGCCGGTCTGGGGACAGCCGAACGGTCTCCCAGTGAGCAGCCGGACCCGGAAGGGTCGGCTCGTGGCCCTCCCCGCGTCGCAGGTCGCGGACTGGGTTCGGTGGCCCGCGGCCCGCACCACCTCGACGTGCCGGTCCCGGGCCGGACTTGCCGTGCCGACGCGTGTCGGCGCCGGCGTCGGTGGCGGCGGTCGTGGACGATCGCTGCCTGGCACCGGTGCACACGGTCAGGTTCGTCGCTCTGGGGCCACCTGCCGCCAGCCCGTCCACTGCCCCGCCAGGACCGGCTGCCGGCGGTCAGCGGCGTCCGTGCAGCGACCGGTGCGCCGCTCTGCAGCGACCGGACCGCGGCGCCCGTCAGTCGTGCCTGCCCGGTCAGTCGTCGCGCGGGCCGCGACCCCGTTCGAGCCCTGCCCGCGGTCCCGCTGACGCGGGCCGGAGCCCGGTCGCGCCCCGGCAGTCCTTGTGACGCCCTCGGGCGGCCCGGACCTACA
Source organism: Streptomycetales bacterium (assembly GCA_025361995.1). GTDB lineage: Bacteria > Actinomycetota > Actinomycetes > Prado026 > Prado026 > JANYIP01. The sequence continues at coordinate 7,215 of JANYIP010000390.1, forward strand.
GCGACTGCAGGAAGCTGATCAGCCCCGGGAAGTAGTGCGCCGGGTCGTCGAACTGGGCCAGGTGGCTTCCGTCCGGGCAGTGCAGGTAGCTGCCCCTGGGCATCTGCTCCGACATCCACCGCAGGTGCGCCGGGTCCATCGTGTCGTGCCTGGCGCCGATGACCAGTGCCGGCACGACGATGGTGGCGAGGTCGCCCGAGCGGTCCCAGTCCTCCAGGGTCCCGCTCAGGCCGAGCTCGCTCGGTCCCTGCATCGGGACGTAGATCGACGGGTTGATGTGGCCGAGTCCCCGGGTGACCGGCTCGGGCCACTGCTCGAGCGGCATCCTGCAGACGTGCAGGACGTAGTGGTGCTCGATGAGCAGCTGCTCGTACCGCGGGTCGTCAGTCGCGCCGTCGGCCTCGAGCTGCTTGATCTCGGCCAGGACGTCCTGGTCCATGGCCGGCATGAGGACGTCCCGGGCGTAGGCGTTGTACAGCGACGAGCTCGACATCATGTTGGAGATCACCAGGGCCTTGAGGTTCTCCTGGTGGTGGACCGCGTACTCCATTGCCAGGATCCCGCCCCACGACTGGCCGAGGAGGACGAAGTTGCCGCTGTCCAGCCTTAGCGCCAGCCGCACCTGCTCAACCTCGTCGACGAACCGGGCGAGGTCCCACAGCGAAGGGTCCTCAGGCTGGTCGCTGCGCAGCGAGCCGAGCTGGTCGTAGTAGTAGTACTCGATGCCGGCCGCCGGGAACCAGGTGTCGAAGCACTCGAACAGCTCGCCGGTCGCTCCGGGGCCGCCGTGCAGCACAAGCACCTTGAGGTCAGGGTTGGTGCCGACACGCTTCGTCCAGACCCGGAACTCACCCCGCGGCGTGCTGACCGGCACCATCCGTGACCCTCCGGAGACCACGTCTGCCGGGTCCCACGTCGAGGTGTCGTAGTACGGCTGCGGCTGGGGTCCCATGGGCGCAACATAGCCCGCCCCGGGGCAGCGGCACCCGCGTCCGGCGGCGCCGGGATGACCGTGCCGCACCCGGTCCTGTCGCGCCCCCGGCCGGGTGGGCGGCCCGGCTGGCCGCACCCGCGCAGAGCGGGGGGGTCCCGCCGATGTCGCCGCGGGTCAACGGCTGGCCCGGACCGCCGCGAAGGACGACGGGATTGTCGCCGCGGCGAGCAGCCCGCCGGCGAGCAGCAGACCGGCACACACCAGCATCGACGTCCGGTAGGCGGGCGCGAGGGTGCCCGGGTCGGTCAGGCTGGCCCCGACACCGGACACCAGCGGCAGGACCGCGATCGCGAGCAGACCTGCGGTCCGCGCGACCGCGTTGTTGACCCCACTGGCCACCCCGGCGTGGTCGTCGGTGGCGGCGGCGAGGGCGGTGGCTGTCAGCGGTGCCACCGTCAGCGACAGGCCCAGGCCCAGCACGACCACGGGACCCAGGACGGCGCCCGCGTACGAGGACCCCGCGCCGACCCTGGACAGCAGGACCAGCGCGCAGGCGCAGACCCCCGGCCCGAGCGCCATCGGGATCCGCGGGCCGATCCGGGCGGCCAGGGCCCCGGCGCGCGCCGACAGCAGGAGCATCAGCCCGGTGACCGGCAGCAGCGAGACTCCCGCTGCCAGCGGGGAGAAGTGCGCGACCACCTGGAGGTTGACCACGACGAAGAAGAAGACTCCCGCCAGCGCCGCGTAC
>JANYIP010000020.1 GCA_025361995.1 Streptomycetales bacterium
ACCGCGGCGGGTTTGGGCGCAAACGCCGTGGTGGGCTTGAGCGCGGCGACGTTCGGAGCGCACGGGGGCATAACGGCGGGTTTCGGTGGAGACGCGGTCGGCGTCCTGTTGATGGGTACTGCCGTCGTCGTGGAGTCACCGGACGTGTGAGCGGTCCGCGGCGGCCCGCCTCGGGTGGCAACACCGCGCCGAGTCCAAGCCTCTTGCTCCTGAGCTCTCAACGGCTATCCAGTCCCCCGCCCGTCGTCGAACGTGCGGCGGGTCATCGTCCACGACCTGGAATGCGCCGACGCTGCTGTCCGGCGAGAGGGGCGGTGAGCCCGACCGTCTTGCGCTACGTCCGGGGTGGTCTCGTCAGCCCTGAGCCCTGGACCGGCGCCGGCCACGCCACCGGGTCGGATCTGCGCAGGCGCGCCAGCAGGGGCCGTCCAGACCAGAGCCCAGCGACGTCGCCCCCGCACTGCCGGCGGTGGTGTCCGCGTCAGCGGCCAGCGGGCCGCTCTCGCCTGGGCAGCCGAGCCACTACCGATTCGTAGGAGTCCTCGAGCAGGGTCAGGAGGTCGTCGTCCGGGACCGACCCGTCCAGGCGGACCTGGTTCCACGGCTTGGCGCCCAGGTAGGGTGCGCGGCCGATGCTGGCCGGGTAACGCGACCGCCAGACCTCGACGTGGTCAGGCTGGCATCGCATCGACACCGCGGGCGGGTCGGCATCGGGCGGGCCGGCGAACAGGAAGATCCGCGGACCAACCTTGACCACCGGGTTGGTCTCGTCCCACGGCTCGTCCAGCCACGCCCCCGGCTGGGCGAGGGCGTGGGCGATCAGCTCCCGTCGCCCGAGCACGCTCAGCGCACCCCCGCGGCGTCCATCCCCCGCAGCTCCTTCTTGAGGTCGGACACCTCGTCACGCAGGCGGGCCGCGAGCTCGAACTGCAGCTCGCCGGCGGCCGCGCGCATCTGGTCGTTGAGCTGCTGGATCAGATCTGCGAGCTGGGCCCGAGGCAGCTGGCTGGTCGCCGAGCCGCGCCGGCCACCGGGCTCGGCGGGCCGGAAGGCGAACCCGGGCACCGGCGCCTTTCCCCTGCTCTGCTGGCGACCGGAACCGATCGAGCCCGCCATGAGCTGCTCGGTGTCGGCGTCCTCTCGCGCTATCAGCTCGGTGATGTCGCTGATCCGCTTGCGCAGCGGCTGCGGGTCGAGCCCGCGCTCGACGTTGTACGCGACCTGCTTGGCCCGGCGCCGGTTCGTCTCGTCGATCGCCTGCGCCATCGACGGGGTGATCTTGTCGGCGTACATGTGGACCTCGCCGGAGACGTTGCGCGCCGCGCGGCCGATGGTCTGGATCAGCGAGGTCGAGGAGCGCAGGAAGCCCTCCTTGTCGGCGTCGAGGATCGAGACGAGCGAAACCTCCGGGAGGTCGAGACCCTCGCGCAGGAGGTTGATCCCGACGAGCACGTCGAACTCCCCCATCCGCAGCTCGCGGAGCAGCTCGACCCGGCGCAGGGTGTCGACCTCGGAGTGCAGGTAGCGCACCCGGACCCCGAGCTCGAGCAGGTAGTCCGTGAGGTCCTCGGACATCTTCTTGGTCAGCGTCGTGACCAGGACGCGCTCGTTGCGCTCGGCCCGCAGCCGGATCTCGTGGACCAGGTCGTCGATCTGACCCTTGGTCGGCTTGACCACGACCTGCGGGTCGACCAGCCCGGTGGGCCGGATGATCTGCTCGACCACCCCGTTTCCGCGCGACAGCTCGTACGGACCCGGCGTCGCCGAGAGGTAGACGGTCTGACCGATCCGCTCGACGAACTCCTCCCACTTCAGCGGCCGGTTGTCCATCGCGCTGGGCAACCGGAACCCGTGCTCGACCAGTGTGCGCTTGCGCGACATGTCCCCCTCGTACATCGCGCCGATCTGGGGCACCGTCACGTGCGACTCGTCGATGACGAGCAGGAAGTCCTCGGGGAAGTAGTCGAGCAGGGTGTTGGGCGCGGTGCCGGGGTCGCGCCCGTCGATGTGCCGGCTGTAGTTCTCGATCCCGGAGCACGACCCGACCTGGCGCATCATCTCGAGGTCGTACGTCGTCCGCATCCGCAGCCGCTGGGCCTCGAGCAGGTTGCCCTGGCGCTCCAGCTCGGCCAACCGGTCGACCAGCTCTGCCTCGATCCCGGCGACGGCCCTGGTCATCCGCTCGGGGCCGGCCACGTAGTGGGTCGCCGGGAAGACGTACAGCGACTCATCCTCGGTCACGACCTCGCCGGTCAGCGGATGGAGCGTCATCAGCCGCTCGATCTCGTCGCCGAACATCTCGATCCGGACGGCGAGCTCCTCGTAGACCGGGAAGATCTCGATCGTGTCGCCGCGCACCCGGAAAGTGCCGCGGGTGAAGGCCACGTCGTTGCGGGTGTACTGGTTGCCGACGAACTGGCGCAGCAGCTGGTCGCGCTCGATCGTGTCACCGACCTTGAGCGACACCATCCGGTCCACGTACTCCTGCGGGGTGCCCAGGCCGTATATGCACGACACGGACGCGACCACGATGACATCTCGCCGGGTCAGCAGGCTGTTGGTGGCCGAGTGCCGCAGCCGCTCCACCTCGTCGTTGATCGACGAGTCCTTCTCGATGTAGGTGTCCGACTGCGGGATGTACGCCTCGGGCTGGTAGTAGTCGTAGTAAGAGACGAAGTACTCGACCGCGTTGTTGGGGAGGAGCTCGCGGAACTCGGTCGCGAGCTGGGCCGCGAGCGTCTTGTTCGGCGCCATCACCAGAGTCGGTCGCTGAAGGCGCTCCACCAGCCAGGCGGTCGTCGCGGACTTGCCGGTGCCGGTCGCGCCGAGCAGCACCACGTTGGTCTCGCCGGCACGCACCCGGCGCTCGAGGTCCTCGATGGCCTGCGGCTGGTCCCCCGAAGGGCTGAAGTCGCTGATCACCTCGAACGGGGCCACCGTGCGCTGGAGGTCGGTCGTCGGTCGCATCCCCCTACGTTACGGTCAGCCCCCGACAGCCGGCCCGACCGCCGGACGCGCGCGGACGCCCGTGGGATGCTGACGCGGTGCCCGACACCCCGCGCCGCGCCCGCCACCGGCGGACGCACGACCGCGGGCGGGGCCGGCACAAGGCGGGTTTCCCGATCGGCCGGTGGATGATCCCGGCCGGCCTCGCCGTGGCGATCCTCGTCTTCGTCACCGCCGTCCTGCTGGTCACCGACGTCGTCACGTCAGCCTTGCTCCCGTTCCCCGGTTAGGCGGTCACAGATGGACGCGATCCCCGAGGCTGTCGCGTTCCAGGCGGTGAACCCGGCCTCGGCCGGGCTGGAGCCGCCGCCCGACAGCGGCGCCTTCCGGCTGCTGACCTCCCGCTACTGCCTCCTGGTCACACCCATGCCGACAGTCAGCTTCGTGGAGCTGCTGGACGTGGACCTCGATGTGCTGCCAGGCGTGGTCAGCGAGGTCCGCGACCAGCTGCGCGAACGCGGCCGCGTCCAGTCAGCATGGACGGTCGCCTCGACCGCGACCGACCGGCTAGGAGTCCTGACCGGGCTGGGGATGACCCCCTACACGGACCCGCCGCTGGAGGCCCAGTACGCGGCGATGGCCACAGTCGAGGCCCCAGCCGGCACGGTCGACCCTGCGATCAACGTCCGGCCGGCGGTCGAGCTCAGCGACTTCATCGCCGTCGGCGACCTCGCCGGGGCGATCTTCGGGATGGCCCAGGCCGACCTGGACGGGCTGGTCGCGGCCCTGAGACGTCGGTACGAGATGCTGCAGCGCGGGCTGATGACGGTGAGCACCTACCTGGCCTTCATCGACGGCGAGCTGGTCGGCGAGGCCCAGGCCGCGCTCACGCCGACCGGGACGAACCTGTCGGGCAGCTCGGTGCTCCCGGCGGCGCGCGGCCGCGGCGTCTACCGTGCGCTGGTGGCGGCGCGCTGGGACGAAGCCGTACGTCGAGGGCTGCCAGCCCTCACCGTGCAGGCTGGATCGATGTCCAGCCCCATCCTGGAAAAGCTGGGGTTTCGCACCGTCTCGACCCAGCTCGTCCTGTGCGACCGAATCTCACCCTGAGCCCACCCGCCGGCTGAGCTCGGCCCAGAGCGCATCGACAGCCGCCGCCAGGTCGGCCGGCGACCCGTCGTTGGCCACGACGATGTCCGCTGCCGCGAGCCGTTCGTCGCGGCTGGCCTGGTTGTCCATCCGGGCCCGGGCGTCGGCGGCGCCGAGCCCGCGGGCGGCGAGTCGGGCCAGCCGCGTGTCGGTGTCCGCGTCGACGACGACCACCACGTCGTACCCAGGCTCGAGCCCGTTCTCGACCAGCAGGGGGACGTCGTACACGACGACTGCCCCGGGGGGTGCTGCTGCGAACAGCTCGGCAGCCCGCGCGCCCACCAGCGGGTGGACGATCGCCTCGAGCCGCCGTAGGGCGGCCGGGTCGGCGAAGACCAGCCGGCCTAGCGCGGCCCGGTCCAGAGCCCCGTCCGGGCCGAGGAGGTCCGCCCCGAACTCCGCCACCACCGACGTCAGTCCCGCCGTCCCCGGCTCGACCACCTCGCGGGCCAGCGCGTCCGCGTCCACCACTACGGCGCCGCGGGCGGCCAGCAACCGGGACACTTCGGACTTCCCGCTCCCGATGCCCCCGGTGAGCCCGACCCTGATCACGACGTACCCCTTCGCTCTGCGGTTGGTGCCGCCAGCCTTCTGCGTTATGGTCCCGTGATCTGTGTCCGACCCGTCAGGAGAGTCTATTGAGGTCGCCCAGCCGCGGGTCGTTGCTCGTCCCGACCGTCTTCCTCGTGCTCGCCAGCTCGCTCGCCGCCGTCGGGGTCGCCGGCACCGGCGAGGCAGCCTCGCCCTCCGCACCGATCATCTTCGGCGCGGCCGCTGACAACCAGACCCAGGTGCAGGCCGACGAGACCGTCCTGGGCCGGCACATGGAGGGCATCCGCGACTACAACTCGTGGGACTCCACGCTCTTCGGGTCCAGCCAGACCTGGATGCGCGACACCGGCCACACGATCTTCATGAGCATCAAGGCCCAGCGCACCAACGGCACCAAGCTCAAGTTCGCGGACATCGCCGCCGCAGCGCCCGGCACCCAGCTCTACAAGGACATGCAGAGCCAGGCCGCGCAGATCAAGGCGTTCCAGGCCACGGTGTACGTCATCTTCAACCACGAGCCCCAGGAAGAGGATGCCAACTCCGTCTTTAATGGCAAGGGCAACACCCGTTACGCCAATCCCCGCGCCAAGATGACCAACGCCCTCAGCCACGGCGCCGTCGCCGTCCTCATCGTGCCCGACCCCAACCAC
>JANYIP010000061.1 GCA_025361995.1 Streptomycetales bacterium
GCGCAAGCGCTGGGAGCTCGACTCGCGGTCGCTCGTGCTCGAGGTGCCGGACCGGGCCGAGACGGCCTACACCGCGTCCGAGCAGGACACCTCGATCCGCGCCTACCGTGACGACGCCCTCGCGGCGATCGGCTCGCTCAACCTGGTCGACGTCCGTTCGCCCGACGAGTACGCGGGCCGGCTGCTCGCCCCGGCGCACCTGCCGCAGGAGCAGTCCCAGCGTGGCGGCCACATCCCGACCGCGGTCAGCATCCCGTGGTCCAAGTCGGCCAACGACGACGGCACCTTCCGCTCCGACGACGAACTCAAGACGCTGTACGGCGACGCGGGCGTGGACTTCGGCAAGGACACCATCGCGTACTGCAGGATCGGTGAGCGCTCGGCGCACACCTGGTTCGTCCTGCACGAGCTGCTGGGTCAGGCCAACGTCCGCAACTACGACGGTTCGTGGACCGAGTACGGCTCGCTCGTCGGCGTACCCGTGCAGCTTGGTGACGCCCCCGGAAGCCCCGAGGGTGGTGGCGCCTGATGTGCGGTGCGACGACGGGTGGCTTGAGCGTCGAGGGGATCGACGTCACCAAGGAGGCTGTCGTGCAGGGTGTCGTGCTGCGTGGCGGTGAGGCGGTCGGCGGCGCGTACGTGCGGCTGCTCGACTCGGGCGGGGAGTTCACCGCCGAGGTACCCACCTCGGCGACCGGGCACTTCCGCTTCTTCGCCGCTCCCGGCTCCTGGACGCTGCGCGTCCTCGCGCCCGGCGCCGAGAGCGTCGACCGTGCTGTCGTCGCCGAGCAGGGCGTCGTAGCCGAGGTCGAGATCGGCGTCTGACCCAGACCCTGAACGCTGCAGCGATCGGGGGTGGGGGTCAGTAGACGATGGCTTGGGCCGCCTCGGCGGTGATCTCGGCGACGAAGGTCGCAGCTCCGGCGATGCGTAGGCCGGGCAGTAGCTGCTCCTGCGAGATCCCTCGTCGGGCGGCGCACTGCGTGCACACCGTCACCTGACCTCCGGCGAGGATGCCTGCTAGCAGGGTGTCCAGCGGAGCCGACCCGGCCAGCTCGAAGGCCTCCGCCCGCCCCGGCACCGCCAGCCACGACGCCTCGCCGGTCAGCCACAGCGAGACCGGCACCCCCGAGGCGACCGCCGTCGCCGCCACGGTGAAGGCCTGGGCGCAGCGCTCGGGATCGTCCGCGCCAGCCGTCGTCTTGACCACGAGAGTCCGCTGCATCCTGGCAGCGTATCCGCGTCCGCCCGCCGCCCCCGGTCTACAGTGATCGGGTGCTCAACGTCGTCTACACCTGCCTGCTCATCGCCGTGGCGCTCGGCGTCACGTGGTACTCCGGCCATGTGGTGCGGCGGCTCTACCGGGGCGAGGACTGACCGTGGAGCTGACTGCCGACACCCCGGTCGAGCTCGTCCCGCTGGCCTGGCTGCTCGGCACCTGGGAGGGCGCCGGCGTGGTCGGCTACCCCACCATCGAGAGCGCCAACTTCGGCCAGGAGATCGTGTTCGAGCACGTGGGCAAGCCGTTCCTGGCCTACCGGTCGCAGACCTGGTTGCTCGATGCAGACGGCGTCCGGGTCCGTGCGCTGGCGAGCGAGAGCGGCTACTGGCGGCCCGGCAAGGACGGCGCGCTCGAGGTGATGCTCAGCCACCCGACCGGGTTCGCCGAGATCTGGGTCGGTGAGGTCAAGGGCGCCAAGATCGAGTTGCGTACGGATGTGGTGGCGCGCACCGTGACCGCCAAGGAGTACACCGCCGGGCACCGCCTTTACGGCCTCGTCGACGGCGAGCTGTTCTGGGCCTTCGACATGGCAGCCGTCGGTCAGCCGATCCAGTCGCACGTCTCGGCCCGGCTCAAGCGGGTCGCATGAGTCCCCCCGGGACCGACCTGCGCGAGCGCCTGCACCAGCGCGGCCTGCGGGTCACGCCGCAGCGCCAGCTCGTCCTCGAGGCGATCGACCGGCTCGGCCATGCCACTCCGGACGCGGTGTGCGCGGAGGTCCAGTCCGTCGCCAGCGGGGTGAACCTGTCGACCATCTACCGCACGCTGGAGCTGTTCGAGAAGCTCGGCCTCGTCCGGCACGCGCACCTGGGATCGGGCTCGGCGACCTACCACTCGGCTGCCTCCGCCGCGCACCTGCACCTGGTCTGCGACGGCTGCGGTGCGGTCGACGAGGCCGACATCGCCGTCGCCCAGGACCTGGTGGGAAGGCTGCGCTCTGCTCACGGGTTCACTCCTGATGTGGAACACATGGCGATCTCCGGCCTCTGCGCGGCCTGCTCGAAGTCCGTCTCGTGACGACCACGGCTGCCCGGGACACCCCGGCCAACCTGGTCCCGGTTGAGTCCGGTCCGGACGCAGGCGCTCCGTGGCACTACGGCGACCCGTACGCGGAGCAGCGCGCCCTCGCTGACGGCAGCGCCGCCGTCGACCTGTCGCACCGCCCGGTCTTGCGCGTGTCCGGTCCCGATCGGCTCACCTGGCTGCACGCCCTCACCTCGCAGCACCTCACCGAGCTCCCGCCTGGGGTGTGGACGCAGGCGCTGATCCTGTCCCCGCACGGCCACGTGGAGCACCACCTCGCCCTGGTCGACGACGGCGCCGCAGTGCTCGCCCACGTCGAGCCCTGGACCGCCGAGCCGCTGCTGGCGTACCTGACCTCGATGGTGTTCTGGTCCCAGGTCGAGCTTGCGGACGTGAGCGCCGAGTACGGCCTGCTGCGAGCGTCCGACGGTGATCACCTGGTCCCGCGCGCCGACCTGGGCGCGGTGCTCGCGAGGTACGACCGACCGGCCGGGCTCTGGGCGTCCGAGGCGCTGCGGGTCGAAGCCGGCATCCCGCGGCTCGGCTTCGAGACCGACCACCGCACCATCCCGGCCGAGGTCGGGTGGATCGGCCCAGCTGTGCATCTCGACAAGGGCTGCTACCGCGGGCAGGAGACGGTGGCCCGGGTGCACAACCTCGGCCGGCCGCCCCGCCGCATGGTGCTGCTGCACCTCGACGGCTCCGACGCCGACCTGCCGGCGCACGGTGACCCGGTGACCACAGCGGACGGCCGCACCGTGGGGTTCGTCGGCACTGCTGCGCGGCACTACGAGCTGGGTCCCGTCGCCCTGGCGCTGATCAAGCG
>JANYIP010000074.1 GCA_025361995.1 Streptomycetales bacterium
CGCCCTGGTCCTGCGCGCCGACCGGGCCGTACCCCAGAACATCAAGCGCAAGATCAGCCTGATGTGCGACGTGGACGAGGAGGCCGTGGTCGCCGCGGTCGACGCGCCCTCCATCTACGACATCCCCAAGGTGCTGCACTCCGAGGGCCTCGACGCGTACGTGGTGCGCCGGCTCGGCCTGCCGTTCCGCGACGTCGACTGGACGGCGTGGGACGAGCTGCTGCGCCGGGTGCACCGACCGGCCCACGAGGTCACGGTCGCCCTCGTCGGCAAGTACGTCGACCTGCCTGACGCGTACCTGTCGGTGACCGAGGCGCTGCGCGCAGGCGGCTTCGCCAACGACGCGCGGGTGAACCTGCGCTGGGTCCCGTCCGACGACTGCGAGACACCCGAGGGTGCTCAGCGCCAGCTCGGCGACGTCGATGCGATCTGCGTGCCGGGCGGCTTCGGCGTGCGCGGCATCGAGGGCAAGGTGGGGGCGCTGACGTACGCGCGCGAGCACCACATCCCCGCGCTGGGACTGTGCTTGGGCCTGCAGTGCATGGTCATCGAGTACGCCCGGTCGATGGCGGGGCTGTCCGGCGCGAACTCGGCGGAGTTCGACGACAGCACCCCGCATCCGGTCATCGCGACGATGGCTGACCAGCGGGACGTGGTCGCGGGAGAGCGAGACATGGGCGGCACGATGCGCCTCGGGCTCTACCCGGCGACCCTGACCGAGGGGTCGATCGTCCGCGAGGCCTACGGCCTCGGGTACGTTGACGAGCGGCACCGGCACCGGTACGAGGTGAACAACACCTACCGTCCGGCCCTCGAAGCGGCCGGCCTGGTCTTCTCGGGGACGTCGCCGGACGGCCACCTCGTCGAGTACGTGGAGCTGCCGCGCGAGGTGCACCCGTACTACGTGGGTACCCAGTCGCACCCCGAGCTGCGGTCGCGGCCGACCCGGGCGCACCCGTTGTTCCGCGGGCTGATCGCGGCGGCGCTGGCACGCAAGACGCCAAGCTCGGTCGTGCTGCCCGACGCCGTACCCGCGAGCTGACGCCGGCGATGGGCGGGACGCCTGCTGACTTGCCTGCTGACTTGCCCGCCGACTTGCCCGCCGACTTGCCCGGCGCGCACCCGGTGACCGCGACCGTCCTCGACTTCTCCGGGCAGGTCTGGGACGTCGTCACCGACACCGTCACGCTGCCCAGCGGCGAGCAGGTCCGCCGTGACCTGATCCGGCACCCGTCCGCGGTGGCGGTGCTCGCCCTCGACGACGCCGACCGCGTCCTTGTCATCCACCAGTACAGGCACCCGGTCGGCGCGACCCTGTGGGAGCTGCCAGCGGGGCTGCTCGACATCGCCGGCGAGGGCCTCCAGGTCGCCGCCGCACGCGAGCTGTGGGAGGAGACCCACCACGAGGGCGACGACTGGTTCGTCCTCGCCGACTTCTTCACCTCGCCGGGGTTCTGCGACGAGGCGCTGCGGATCTACCTGGTCCGTGACGTGCGCTCGTCCGCCGGCGACCAGCACGAACGGCACGGCGAGGAGCGCGACATGCCGGTCGAGTGGATCCCGCTGGACGTTCTGCGGGACCAGATCCTGGCCGGCGAGCTGCACAACCCGGTGCTGCTCGTGGGTGTCCTCGCGGCGTGCGCCTCGCGCGCGGCCGGCTGGGCCAGCCTGCGGCCCGCCGATGCCCCCTGGCCACTCGGCCCCCACCACCTCCGCCCCTAACCCCCCCCGCCCCCGGGTCAGGGGGTCAGCGCGCCGAGGGTGTTGGTGCCGGGGCGGTGCTCGAAGACCAGCGTCGTCTCGGTGTGCTGCACCGAAGGGTGCGAGCTCAGGTGCTCGAGGACGAAGTCGCGCAAGGCGTCGGCGTTCGGGGCCGCGAGCTGGATCAGGTAGTCGTTCTGGCCGGCCAGGAAGAACAGCGAGATGACGCCGGGCAGCACGGACACGGTGGCCATGAACGCGTCCATCTCCTCGCGGGTGTGGGTGCTCAGCCGGACCGAGATCATCGCCTCCAGACCGAGCCCGAGCGCAGGCAGGGCGACCTCGGCGCGGTACCCCCGGATCACCCCGCGAGTACGCAGACCCTGGACGCGCGACAGCGCCGTGGACGGCGCGATACCCGCGGCCTTCGCCAGCGCGTTGTTCGCGACCCGCGCGTTGCCCATGAGCATCCGTACGAGGGTGAGGTCGATGGCGTCCAGGCCGGTCCGAACAGAGTTCGGCGCCGACCCTTCGCCAGCCTTGAGAATCGAACGAAAAGTTGCCAACACGCCCTCCAACAGAATATTCACCCGTGTGCTTTCCACGGATCGAACAATGCGCCATCATCGGGTGCCGTTGACGCTCCCGTCAACTGCCGTCAATTGGCTTCAGTCCTGCGAGCCCGGAAGGGTCGGAATCATGAAGGTCGGCATCCCCCGCGAGGTCAAGAACCACGAGTACCGGGTGGCGATCACCCCGGCCGGCGTGCACGAGCTGGCCCGCGGTGGTCACCAGGTCTTCATCGAGGCTGACGCCGGCGACGGCTCGTCGATCAGCAACGAGGAGTACGTCGCGGCAGGCGCCACCATCTTGCCCACGGCGGACGACGTCTGGGGTACCCGGGACCTGATCCTGAAGGTCAAGGAGCCGATCGAGCAGGAGTACCACCGCATGCGCGACGGTCAGACCCTGTTCACGTACCTGCACCTGGCCGCGGGCAGGGCCTGCACCGACGCGCTGCTCGAGCGCGGTGTGACCGGGATCGCGTACGAGACGGTCGAGCTGCCCGACCACTCCCTGCCGCTGCTGGCCCCGATGTCAGAGGTCGCCGGCCGGATGGCTCCGCAGGTCGGTGCCGCCACGCTCCAGCGGGCCAACGGCGGCCGCGGCGTGCTGATGGGCGGTGTCTCCGGCGTGTACGCGGCGAAGGTAGTCGTCATCGGTGCCGGCGTCTCGGGCATGAACGCCGCGGCGATCGCCCTCGGCATGCAGGCCGAGGTGCTGCTGCTCGACCGCAACATCGCCCGGCTGCGCCAGGCCGACGCCATCTATCAGGGCCACATGCAGACGATCGCGTCCAACTCCTTCGAGATCGAGCGCGCAGTCCTGGACGCTGACCTCGTCATCGGTGCGGTGCTCGTCCCGGGTGCCAAGGCTCCGACGCTGGTCACGAACGAGTTGGTCTCGCGGATGCGGTCCGGCTCGGTGCTGGTGGACATCTCGATCGACAGGGTGGCTGCTTCGAGGACTCCCACGCGACGACTCACGACGACCCGACGTACCGGGTGCACGACTCGGTCTTCTACTGCGTCGCCAACATGCCGGGCGCGGTGCCGCACACCTCGACGTACGCGCTGACCAACGTGACGCTGCCCTACGCCGTCGAGCTGGCCAACAAGGGCTGGAAGCAGGCCTGCCGTGACGACCACGCGCTCGCCCTCGGGCTCAACACGCACGCGGGCCAGATCACGTACGGTGCGGTCGCCGAGGCGTTCGGCCTGCCGCTGCTCAGCCTGGAGGCCGCGCTCGCCTGAGCGGGGGATAGGCTGCACGTTATGTCAGGTCAGGAGCGTGTGGACGAGTTGCCGACGCCCCAGCCGGCGCTGACGCGAGCGGTGGAGACGTACCTCGACCACCTCGCGGTCGAGCGCGGGGCGGCCAGGAACACGCTGCTGTCGTACCGGCGCGACCTGGGGCGGTATCTGGCGTTCTGCGAGGCCCGTGGGTTGACCGAACCGGGGAACGTTGCGCCCGTGGACGTGAGCGACTTCTTGGTGGCCCTGCGCACCGGGGACGCCGAGCACCAGCCGTTGGCCGCGACCTCGGCAGCCAGGACCGTGGTCGCTGTGCGCGGTTTCCACCGTTTTGTCCTGCGCGAAGGGCTCGCCAGCACCGACCCGTCCCAGCAGGTACGCCCGCCGCAGCCTACGCGCCGGTTGCCCAAGGCAATCGGCGTGGTGGAGGTCGAGCGGCTGCTCGAGGCTGCTGGCTTCGACCAGACTCCGCGCGCGCTGCGGGACAGGGCACTGCTCGAGCTGCTGTACGGCTGCGGCGCACGGATCTCCGAGGCCGTGGGTCTGGACATCGACGACCTCGACCTGGAGTCCGGCGCCGTCCTGCTGCGCGGGAAGGGCGGCAAGGAGCGCTTGGTGCCGCTCGGGTCCTTCGCACGGGAGGCGGTTCACGCCTATCTGGTCCGGGCTCGTCCCGGCTTCGCCACGGCCGGCCGGGGGACGCCGGCGCTCTTCCTGAACACTCGCGGCGGCCGGCTCACCCGGCAGAGCGCGTGGTCGGTCCTGCGGGCGGCGGCCGAGAAGGCAGGGCTGCCGGTGGCCCACCTGTCGCCGCACACACTGCGCCACTCGTTCGCGACACACCTGCTCGACGGGGGGGCCGACGTCCGTGTGGTGCAGGAGCTGCTCGGTCACGCATCGGTGACCACGACCCAGATCTACACGATGGTGACTGTCGACAAGTTGCGTGAGGTCTACGCGCAGTCCCACCCGCGAGCGCTGGGTTCGCAGCCTCGGCGTACCAGCGCCTAGGCCTGTGACCTGCACGTATACCCGAACCGCTTGCCCACGGCGGCTTTCGGGGCCTACAGTCCACGTCGGTTCGGTGTTTTGCCGATCGGTCGCCAGAAGGGTCTAACAACTTGTGACTATGTCGACAAACCTCCCCGGTGAGGATGTCGGCGCGGACCAGCTTCCGCTGGTCCAGGCCGAGTCCGTCGCCAGCCACGAGAGCGTGCGAGCCACCGATCAGGTGGACGCCGCGCTCGACGAGGCTGCCCGGGTCGCTGCCCAGCTGGGCCCGACCGGTCGGCCGATGCCGGTGCTGCCTGAGCCAGTCGCGCTCACCGAGCACGGGCCGGCGCACGTCATCGCGATGTGCAACCAGAAGGGCGGGGTCGGCAAGACCACGTCCACGATCAACTTGGGTGCCGCGCTGGCCGAGCAGGGCCGTCACGTCCTCCTGGTCGACTTCGACCCGCAGGGCGCCCTCTCGGTCGGCCTCGGGGTCAACCCGCACGAGCTCGACCGGACCGTCTACAACCTGCTCATGGAGCGGGAAGTGAGCGCCGACGACGTTCTGCTGAAGACCAACGTGCCCGGCTTGGACCTCCTGCCGAGCAACATCGACCTCTCGGCCGCCGAGGTGCAGCTCGTCGGGGAGGTGGCTCGGGAGCAGACGCTGGGCCGCGTACTCGGGCCGGTGCTGCCCGACTACGACTACGTCATCATCGACTGTCAGCCGTCGCTCGGCCTGCTCACCGTGAACGCGCTGACAGCCGCCGACAGCGTCATCATCCCGCTCGAGTGCGAGTTCTTCGCCCTGCGCGGGGTCGCGCTCCTCATGGACACCATACTAAAAGTGCAAGACCGGCTTAACCCTCAACTTGAACTTCAGGGAATTCTGGCCACCATGTACGACGCCCGCACGAACCACGGCCGCGAAGTGCTGGCCCGGGTGGTGGAAGCCTTCGGCGAGCGCGTGTTCCACACCGTCATCAACCGTACGGTCCGCTTCCCGGAGACCACCGTGGTCGGCGAGCCCATCACCACGTACGCCTCGAGCTCGGCCGGCGCCGCCGCCTACCGCCAGCTCGCCAAGGAGGTGCTGGCCCGATGAGCCGCCGCGTGACCCTTCCCGGTGCCGACGAGCTGTTCCGTACCACCGGCGCCGCAGCCCTCTCCGATCCCGCCGGGGACTCGGCCGCGCGTGTTTTGTCGGTGGCGCCCGAGCCGGGCTTCCCCGCCCCGGCGGCGACTGACCAGCCCTCCGGGACACGCTCAGCCGCCGTCCGTCAGACCCGGCCGCGCCCGCAGCGCGACGACGACCGCCGTCCGAGCGGTCGCGAGAGGCACGACGAGAAGATCACGGTGTACCTCTCGCCTGACGAGCTCATCGACCTCGAGCGGGCCCGGCTCGCGCTTCGGCAGAACCACGGGATGGCCGTGGACCGTGGCCGGATCGTCCGTGAAGCCATCGCCTTGGTGCTCGCCGAGCTCGAGGCGAAGGGTGACGCGAGCACGCTGGTACGCCGGCTGCGCGACGCCTGAACGAGGTTTCGGGCCCGGGTCCGTTACCGTTCCCGCGTGACCGAGAGCCCGACTGTGCCCCTCGGGGCGCTCGACGACGAGCCAGCAGAGGTCTGCGCTGAGCCAGCCGGCGACGAGCGGCCGTCCGGCGCGTTCGAGGTCCACCTCACCAACTTCGAAGGGCCGTTCGACCTGCTGCTGGGCTTGATCGCCAAGCACAAGATGGACGTCACCGAGGTCGCCTTGTCACGGGTCACCGACGAGTTCATCGCCCACATCAGGGGCAAGGGCGCCGACTGGGACCTCGGGCAGGCCACCGAGTTCCTGGTCGTGGCGGCCACCCTGCTCGACCTCAAGGCAGCCCGGCTGCTGCCATCCGCCGACGTCGAGGACGAGGAGGACCTGGCGCTCCTGGAGGCCAGGGACATCCTGTTCGCCCGGCTGCTGCAGTACCGGGCGTACCGGGAGGCCGCTGGCTGGCTCGCCGCCCGGATCGCCACCGAGGCGAAGCGGTTCCCGCGCACCGTCGGGATGGAGGACCGCTACGCCGGACTCCTGCCGGAAGTGTTCCTCGGGCTTGGCCCGGCCGAGTTCGCGCTCCTCGCGGCGCGCGCCATGACGCCCAAGCCTGGACCGGTGCTGTCCATCGACCATCTGCACACCTCGCGGGTGAGCGTCCGCGAGCAGGCCGCGGTGCTGGTCG
The DNA here is from genome assembly GCA_025361995.1 of Streptomycetales bacterium. Classification (GTDB taxonomy): domain Bacteria; phylum Actinomycetota; class Actinomycetes; order Prado026; family Prado026; genus JANYIP01. Next base: position 6,727 of record JANYIP010000074.1, read on the forward strand.
AGCGGCTCCGCCGGATCCGGTCCACGACCTTCCGCGCACTGACGGCCGACTGTCCGGACACGCTGCACGTCGTGGCGCGCTTCCTGGCGCTGCTCGAGCTCTTCCGCGAGTCGGCCGTCGTCTTCGACCAGGTCGATGCCCTGGGGGAGCTGCACGTCCGCTGGACCGGTACCGACGAGGGCGAGCTCACCGTGACGGACGAGTTCGACGACTCTGCTTCCGATGCTTCCGACGCTTCCGATGCTTCCGATGCTTCCGATGACGACGCCGCCATCGACCTCACTGAAGTCACCGACATCACCGACCTGCCGGAACCAACGAAGGAGGAGGGCGAATGACCGATCGTCCCCTTGAGCACGAAACCACCGTGCCGGGCGATGAAGGGGCCGTGGAGAGCTCAGCCCTGCTCCAAGAGGGAATCCCTTCACCTGTCCTCATCGAGAACGACATAACTGTCGTCGATACGGGGGACGGACCGGGGCTCTCAGCCTCGCTGGAGGCGATCCTGCTCGTCGTCGACGAGCCAGCTCCCGAGGTCATGCTCGCCCAGGTCCTGGAGCACCCCACCCACGAGGTGCGGGAGGCACTGCTGCAGCTCGCCGCTGAGTACGACGAGGCGGCGCGCGGTTTCGAGCTCCGGGAGGTCGCTGGGGGATGGCGTTTCTACACCCGGGCCGAGTGCGCGTCCGTCGTGGAGCGTTTCGTGCTCGACGGGCAGCAGGCACGGCTCACCCAGGCGGCACTGGAGACGCTCGCCGTGGTCGCGTACAGGCAGCCGGTCAGCCGGGCGCGCGTCTCCGCGGTACGTGGAGTGAACGTGGACGGGGTCATGCGCACGCTGGTGACCCGCG
>JANYIP010000083.1 GCA_025361995.1 Streptomycetales bacterium
CAGTAGCGGTTCGCCGCCGGTGAAGCTGATCTCGGTGATGCCCAGTCGGTAGACCGCCAGCGTGATCAGCCGCAGCAGTTCCGCGTCGGTCAGCAGTTCCTGACCGGGCAGCCAGTCCAGGCCCTCGGCCGGCATGCAGTAGGAGCAGCGCAGGTTGCAGCGATCCGTCAGCGAGACGCGCAGATCCGTCGCCACCCGTCCGTACGTGTCCACCAGCACCCGTTCATGCTACGTGCTGGGGCTCGGGGTAACGTCGGTTCGTGCTGAGTGTGCTGAGGCAGCGGCGGTGGATCGGCTTTACGCTGTTCACCGTCTTCATGCTGCTGCTCTTCGTACGCCTCGGCATCTGGCAGTTCGGCAAGCTCGGGGTCCGCCGCACGAGCAACGCCGTCATCACGGCCAACCAGGCAGCTCGGCCGGCTCCGTACGCCGACATCGTCGCAGCGACCGGGTCGGACCAGGTGGTCAGCGCCGGCCTCGACTGGCGGACCGTCGAGATCACCGGCCACTGGGACGTCGCCCACCAGGTCTTGCTGCGCAACCGCAGCTTCGACAGCGTCGACGGGTACGAGGTCATCACCCCGCTCGAGCCCGCATCCGGGCCGGCCCTGCTGGTCGACCGTGGCTGGATCCCACAGGGGAAGAACTCCGCAGCGCCGGACTCCGTGCCCGTCCCGCAGAGCGGGATCGTCACCGTCACCGGCTGGCTGCGGCAGTCCCAGCCCGCGCACCCGTCGTCCTCCTTGCCGCCCGGGCAGGTGCTGGCGATCAACGCGCACTCCATCGCGGCCGGCATCGGCTACCCCGTGCTCGACGGCTACGCCATCCTCGTCAAGGAGGACCCAGCCGTCGCCGACGGGCCCACCCTGCTCCCCGGGGTCGTCATCGACGACGGCCCCTACCTGTCGTACGGGGTGCAGTGGTTCCTCTTCACCGGGGTCGCCGTGATCGGCTGGTGGATCTTCGTGCGCAAAGAAGCCGACGAGTCCACCGACGAGACCGGCCGCATCCCTGACCGCAACACGAAGCTCCCGGACAGCGTCAGGCTCGGCTAGCTGCTGGCACTATGTGCCCCATGGATCTAGGACTGGACGGCGGCGTCTACGTGCTCAGCGGGGCAACCCGCGGGCTGGGGCGGGCCACCGCCGAGGTGCTGATCGAGGAGGGCGCACGGGTCGTCGTATCCGGGCGTGACCCGCACGAGGTCCTGGCCGCCGCCGCCGACCTGCGCACCGACCGGGCGCTCGGGGTGGTCGCGGACAACGCCGACCCGAGTGCCCCGGAGCGACTGGTCGCCTCGGCCGTGGCCCGGTACGGCCGCATCGACGGGGCGATGATCAGCGTAGGCGGGCCCCCGGTCGGTGGCCTCGCCGACGTCACCGACGAGCAGTGGCACCAGGCCTTCGACAGCGTCTTCCTCGGAGCCGTCCGGCTCGCTCGGGCGGTCGCTCGTGGCCTCCCGCCGCGTGGCGGCTCCATCGTGTTCGTCCTTTCCTCCTCCGTACGCGAACCGCTGGCCGGGCTGGCCATCTCCAACGGGCTGCGGCCGGGGCTCGCGATGGTCGCCAAGATGATGGCCGACGAGCTCGGCCCGGCGGGGATCCGGGTCAACGGGCTGCTCCCGGGACGCATCTCCACCGACCGGATCAAGTCCATGGACGCCGGTCGAAGCCAGGCAGACCTCGACCGGACCCGCCAGTCGATCCCGCTCGGCCGGGACGGACGGCCGGCCGAGTTCGCCCGCGTCGCCGCGTTCCTGCTGTCGCCCGCATCGGCGTACGTCACCGGGGTCATGCTCCCCGTCGACGGCGGGATGCTCCGCGCACTCTGATCCTCCACCGCGCCTACCGTTCATCATCGAGTTCAGCGGCGGCTGCGACAGGGGCCCGCATCCGCCAGGCGTCGGTCACGAGCTCCCCCAGCCGCTCGACGTCGACCTGGTCGAGGCGCAGCATCACCAGTGGCCAGCCGTCGTACCCCGGCGTGGTGAAGAACACGCCGGGCTCGCCGAGCAGGAGGGCCTGCTTCTCAGCCTCGTCGCCGACGTAGAGGACGGCGATGTCAGTGCGGATGACCCGCGAATGGCCGGGCCTGCGCTCCGGGTACGACCAGATGAACCCCTTGTCGTCCACCCGGAAGTCGAAGCCGTCGCTCTCGATCTCCGCCACGTGCGGCAGTGCGAGCGCCAGCATGCGTACGTCCTCGGCGTCAGCCACTCTCGACATCATGCCGTGCGAACACAGGCGTCGCTGTGAGGAGGGCGGCAGCGTGATGCCTAGGACGATGCAGCTGCCGCCTCGAGCGCGTCGATTGAAGCAGTCCCCGAGAGCAGCCGGGACGGGGTCCGAGCTGGGGCCAGCAGCTGATGGTGCGCGGGGACGGACGCACGGTTTCGCGCACGATGCAGTGCGACGTCGGGTCCGATCACGTACCTGGTCATCCACACATACTGCCGATGCTGCACCGTCCCGGGCTGGCGATGGATATCGTCGGCGGCATGGAACGAGTGCTGGGGATCGGGGGCTACTTCTTCCGAGCCAAGGACCCCGAGGCCCTTGCTGCCTGGTACGAGATCAACCTGGGCATCGCCAACATGAGCGCCGGCGGCTCGTGGGAGCAGGAAGCGGGGCCGACCGCCTTCGCGCCGTTCCCCGCCGACACCGACTACTTCGGGCGACCGGATCAACAGGCCAGGCTCAACTTTCGGGTGGCCAACCTCGACGCCGTGCTCACTCAGCTCCGTGCCGCTGGGGCGAATCAGTCGAGGACGCCGGCAATTAGTGGCAGCGCGGGGAAGACGTGGTCGTGCCAGATCTCTCGGGATGCCTCTTCCGGGTAGCGAATGACTGACGCGTGGGTGTCGAACCGCCTGGCGAGGCGCTGACCGGTGTCGTAGGGCGGCCAGCCGGGGTCGCCGTCGGCGGCGAAGGACGCCCACGCTGTGCGCATCCGGGCGGACAGGGCTTCTGCCACGTCGTACGGCGGCTTACCGATCAGCAGGGCAGGCTGGCCGCGGTCCAGGTTCCCGAAGACGAGTGGGACGTCCAGTCCGTGGCAGGCGCCGAGGGCGCCGCCCATGCCGGGTGCCTGCCAGGTCAGCTCGTACACGTGCACGCGGCCGCCGCCAGCTGCCTGCGCCTCAACTCGTCGATCAGGCCGGCGTTCACGTACTCCAGGATCGTCGCGCCGCCGCCTGCGATGCGGACGTCCCGGTCGCCGGCGGCCTCGCGAGCCTGGTCGAGCGCGAGCTCGATGCCGTCGTTGACGAAATGGAAGG
>JANYIP010000097.1 GCA_025361995.1 Streptomycetales bacterium
GCGACAGCGGGGGCGGCGGCGGCTGGTCCTTCGGGGGTGGCGACTTCGGCGGGGGCGGCGGGGACTTCGGCGGCGGTGGCGGGGACTCGGGCGGCGGCTCGTTCTGATCCCGTACCACCCGTACGGCGCAGCAGCCGGGGCATGCGGCGTACCGACACTGCACGTGTGAGCTCCTCCCGCGCGTTGCGGACCGCCGCGGCCGGGGTGGTGACCGCTGGCGCACTCACTGCCGCTTTCGCCGTCACACCCTCGGCCGTGGCTTCACCCGGCGGGCTGCGGCACAACCCGATCCCGGTACGCACCGCGCCCACATCGGCGAACCTGCCGGGCACGTCGTGCCCGGTCTTCCCGGCTGACAACATCTGGCACGCCGACGTCAGCCACCTGCCGGTCAACGTCCACAGCGCCGCCTGGCTCAGCCACATGCAGGCCTCGACCCGCAACCTCCACCCCGACTTCGGGCCGTCCGGCGGCGTGCCGTACGGCATCGGGTTCACCGTCGTGGCGGGCAGCCACGCGAAGGTAGCGCCGGTCTTCGACTATGCCGACGAGAGCGACCCGGGGCCGTACCCGCTGGGCTCTGACACCTTCATCGAGGGCGGCGCAAACTCCGGTGGAGACATGCACGCGATCATGGTCGACTCCTCGACCTGCCGGCTGTACGAGACTTGGGACACGCGCCAGGTCGGCTCGGTCTGGCACGCCGGCTCAGGGGCTACCTGGGACCTGGGCAGCAACGCGCTGCGGACCGCCGGTTAGACCTCCGCCGACGCCGCCAAGCTCCCGATCCTGCCCGGCCTGCTGCGCTGGGACGAGGTCCTCTCGGGCAATGTCGACCACGCGATCCGCTTCACCACCAACATCAGCGACACCTCGTATGTCTGGCCGGCCCGGCACGAGGCGGGGTCGGTCAGTGATCCGTCGTACCCGCCGATGGGCGCCTGGTTCCGGTTGCGTGCCACCTACCCCACCACCGGGCTGACGGCGCAGACCATCGTGATCATCAACGCGATGAAGAAGCACGGCATGATCCTGGCCGACAACGGCTCACCCTGGTTCTTCCAGGGCACCGCCGACAACGCCTGGCCGGACACGGTGATCAGCCAGCTCAAGTCGATCCCGGCGAGTGCGTTCGTCGCCGTCGACGTCTCGTCGCTGCAGGTGTCGGCGAACAGCGGCGCGGCCAGGGCGCCGGCGCCCGGGGTGGTCCGCCACAACCCCCTCCCATAGCTCAGGTGTGGAGCTAGCTCGGCTACGAGGGCAACCGGGAGGCGGCCTCGGCGATCGAGCCGGACAGCGACGGGTAGACGGTGAACGTGTGCGCCAGCTCGTCCATCGTGAGCCGCTGCTCGATCGCCACGGCGACCGGGAAGACGAGCTCGCTAGCCCGCGGCGCGACCACGACGCCACCGACGATGGTCCGCTGACCAGGCAGTGCAAACAGCTTCACGAAGCCGTCCTCGAGCCCCTGCATCTTCGCGCGCGCATTGGTCGACAGCGGCAGCTTCACCGAGTACGCGACCACGTCGCCGCGATCCACGTCGGCCTGGGTCACCCCGACGGTGGCGATCTCGGGGTCGGTGAAGACGTTGGACGAGACGGTCTTGAGGTCGAGCGGACGGACTGCTGAACCGAGCGCGTGCCACATCGCGATCCGCCCCTGCATCGCGGCGACGGAGGCGAGCATGAGGACGCCCGTGCAGTCACCGGCCGCGTACACCCCGCGCACTGCGGTCCGCGACACCCGGTCGACCTCGATGAAGCCGCCCGCCCCGACGACGACGCCCGCCTCGGCCAAGCCGATCCCTGCGGTGTTGGGGACCGATCCGACAGCCATCAGTACGTGGCTGCCCTGGACGGTGCTCCCGTCGGCGAGGGTGACCACGACCCGGTCGCCGTCGCGGCGTACCGACGACGCCCGGGTCCGCGACAGGACCTCCATGCCACGGCGCCGGAAGACGTCCTCGAGCACCTCGGCGGCATCCGGGTCCTCGCCCGGCAGGACGCGGTCGCGAGAAGACACCAGGACGACCTGGGACCCCAGCGCGAGGTACGCCGACGCGAACTCGGCGCCGGTCACGCCCGAGCCGACCACGATGATCCGCTCGGGCAGCTCGGCCAGGTCATAGACCTGCTCCCACGTCAAGATCCGCTGACCGTCCGGCATCGCCTCGGGGAGCACCCGGGGGTGGGCACCGGTGGCGACCAAGATGGTGTCGGTCTCGATCCGCTCGCTGCTGCCGTCCGCGGCGTCAGCCACGACGTCGCCGTCGTCGAGCCGCCCGGCCCCGTCGATCCAGCGGACCCCAGCCCGGTCCAGCTGGGCCCTGATGTCCACGGACTGCGCGAGGGCGAGCCGACGGACCCGGGCGTTGACCGCCGCGAGGTCCACCCCGACTCCCGAGCCGGTCGCAGCTGAGCTGCCCGAGCCGATCCTGACGCCGAGCTCGGCGCTGCCGGCCAGCACGGTCATGACCTCGGCGGTCGCCACCAAGGTCTTGCTCGGGACGCAGTCAGTGAGGACGGCCGAGCCGCCCGCCCCGGAGCGCTCGACCAGGGTCACCGTGGCCCCGAGGCGGGCCGCCACCAGTGCCGCCTCGTACCCGCCGGGGCCGCCGCCGATGATCGCGATTCGGGTCATGGCGACATTCTCTCCTGTGCTCTCCGGCGGAGGGCGGCGGCCCGTACGCTAGGTGACCATGGCTCTCTACGCGGCGTATGGCAGCAACTTGGACCCGCGGCAGATGCTTGAGCGCGCCCCACACTCACCGCCGTCCGGGTCCGGGTGGCTGGTGGGCTGGCGGCTCACCTTCGGCGGCGAGGAGCGGGGCTGGGACGGCCCGCTGGCCACCCTGGTCGAGGACGTCGGTTCCGAGGTCTTCGTGATGCTCTACGACGTCCCGGCCATGGACGAGCCGGGGCTGGACGCCTGGGAGGGCCCTCAGGTCGGGCTGTACTCCAAGATCCGGGTGCTCGTGCACACCCTGGACGGCGACCACGGCGCCTGGCTCTACGTGCTCAACGCGTACGAGGGCGGGCTGCCGTCCGCCCGGTACATCGGGATCCTCGCCGACGCCGCCGAGCTGGCCGGCGCCCCGAAGGACTACGTCGACGCCCTGCGCGCGCGGCCCTGCCGTTCCATCGGCGAGTGAGGCCTGCGCAGCCCTCTTTTGGCGGTCCGCGGGGGTAGCGTCCCGGCTGTGAACCCCTCCGTGCTGGACGACCCGTACATCGCCGCGAAGATCGCCGCCCAGTCGCTGGCCGAGCTGACCGGCGTCAACCGGCACGACGTGGCCGTGGTCCTGGGGTCGGGCTGGCTGCCGGCTGCCGAGCTCCTCGGTGTCGCCAGCCACGACCTGCCCGTCACCGACCTGCCCGGCTTCCTGCCCCCGTCCGTCGAAGGGCACGCCGGGCGGCTGCGCTCGGTCATCGCCGGGGACAAGCGGCTGCTCGTCTTCCTCGGCCGTACCCACCTGTACGAGGGGCGGGGCGTCGCCGCGGTCGCGCACGCGGTCCGCACCGCCGCCGCCGCCGGCTGCCGGGTGGTGGTGCTCACCAACGGGTGCGGCGGGCTGAACCTGGACTGGGACCCGGGCACGCCGGTGCTCATCTCGGACCACATCAACCTCACCGGGCGGTCCCCTGTCGAGGGTGCTCGCTTCATCGACGTGACCGACCTCTACTCACCTCGCCTGCGTGCGCTCTGCCGCGAGATCGACCCGACGCTCCCTGAGGGTGTGTACGCCCAGTTCCCCGGCCCGCACTACGAGACCCCGGCCGAGATCCGGATGGTCCGGGCGATCGGCGGCGACCTGGTCGGGATGTCCACCGGGCTCGAGGCGATCGCCGCCCGCGAAGCCGGCCTGGAGGTGCTAGGGCTGTCCCTGGTCACCAACCTCGCTGCCGGACTCAGCGGGCGCCCGCTGGACCACCACGAGGTCCTGGCCACCGGTCGCGACGCGGCCACCCGGATGGGGCACCTGCTCGCCGATGTCGTGGCGCGGCTGTGACCGGACCCGCAGGTCCGCGCGTCCTGGTCACCGGTGGCTCGGGCTCGGTGGGGACCGCGCTGCGCGCCGGGCTGCCCGCCGCCGGCTGGACGGTGCGGTCACTGGACCTGCGGCCCCCCCCGGACCCGCAGCCGGCGCCGCACGAGTCCCTGCTCGGCGACATCCTGGACGACGACGCGCTCGCCGGGGCGATGGCCGGCTGCGTGGCAGTGGTTCACCTCGCCGCGGTGCTCAGCGATGCCACCATCTCCGAGATCGCGACCTCGCACGTCGTCGGCGTGGCCCGGGTGCTCGAAGCAGCCCATCGGGCCGGCGTCGAGCGCGTGATCTTCGCGAGCAGCAACCACGCCGTCGGGTTCACCCCGCGCGAACCCTTGCTGGGCATCGACGTACGACCGCGGCCCGACACCTTCTACGGCGTCGGCAAAGTCGCAGGCGAGGCATTGTGCTCGCTCTACGCCGACCGGTACGGGATGCGGACGCTGTCGTTACGGATCGGTTCGTACCTCGAGCGACCGCTGACCCGGCGGCACCTGTCCACCTGGTTGTCACCGGGTGACCTCGTCCGGGTCGTCGACGCCGGCCTGCGCGCGCCGGACCTGACCTGCGCCGTCGCCTACGGGATCTCCGCCAACACCCGCGGCTGGTGGGACCTCGCGCCCGGCCGGGCGCTGGGGTACGAACCGCAGGACGACGCCGAGGCGTATGCAGCCGAGGTCCTCGCCAGCACTCCCGCACCGTCGTCGGACGACCCCGAGGTCACGTTCGTCGGGGGTGCGTACGCCGCGACCCCGCGGGTGAACGAGCCGGCTCACGATCGCGCCGCAGACGGGTCGTCCGGCGATCTCTTCGCCCGGGCGCACGCCTGGCTCGCAGAGGACCCCGACGAAGACACCCGCGGCGAGCTCACCGCTCTCATCGTGGGTGACGACGTCGAGGAGCTCGCGGACCGCTTCGACGGGCGGCTCGAGTTCGGCACGGCAGGGCTGCGTGGCGCCATGGGGGCCGGCCCGAACCGGATGAACCGAGCCGTGGTGATCCGGGCCGCCGCCGGGCTCGCGGCGTACCTCGTGGGGGCCGGTGGCACGGGTGGCAGCGTCGTCATCGGGTACGACGCCCGGCACAAGTCCGACGTCTTCGCGCGCGACACCGCGCAAGTATTGGCCGGAGCCGGCCTGCGCGCGCTCCTGCTCCCGCGGGCGCTGCCCACCCCGGTCCTCGCCCACGCCGTGCGTGCGCTCGGCTGCGTGGCCGGGGTCATGGTCACCGCGTCGCACAACCCGCCGCAGGACAACGGCTACAAGGTCTACCTCGCCGCCGGGTCCCAGCTCGCCCCGCCCTTCGACGTCGAGATCTCCGCGCGGATCGATGCGGTCGGACGGCTGGCCGACGTTCGCCGGGGTACTGAGTGGGAAGTCCTGGGCGAGGACGTCGTCGAGGCGTACGTCGAGCGGGTGGCCGGGCTCGTCGACCCCTCCGTGCACCGGGACATCCGCATCGTGTACACACCGATGCACGGCGTCGGACGGGATGTCGTCCTTGCTGCCTTTGCCGCGGCCGGGCTGCCGCCGCTCATCGTCGTCCCCGCCCAGGGTGACCCCGATCCGGACTTCCCGACTGTCGCGTTCCCCAACCCTGAGGAGCCGGGCGCGATGGATCTCGCGCTCGCCGTCGCCCGCGAGGCCACCGCGGATCTCGTGCTCGCCAACGACCCCGACGCCGACCGCTGCGCCGTCGGGATCCCGGACGGCGCCGGCAGCTATCGGATGCTCACAGGGGACCAGGTCGGTGCCCTCCTCGCAGTGCACCTGATCCGGCGCGGCGCCGGCGGGACCTTCGCTTGCTCGATCGTCTCCTCGTCCCTGCTAGGGAAGATCGCCTCGGCCGCCGGGCTCGGCCATGCAGAGACCCTCACCGGCTTCAAGTGGATCACCCAGGTGCCGGGCTTGACCTACGGGTACGAGGAGGCGCTCGGATACTGCGTCGATCCCGATGCCGTCCGGGACAAGGACGGCATCTCGGCTGGGCTGCTCGTCGCCGAGCTCGCCGCCCAGGTCAAGGCTGCGGGCCGGAGCCTGGCCGATGAGCTCGACGACATCTCCCGGCGGTACGGCGTGCACGAGACCAGCCAGCTCTCCGTACGCGTCGCCAGCCTGTCCCAGATCGGCGCCGTGATGGCACGGCTGAGGTCCGAGCCGCCGTCGTCCCTCGGGGGGCGTGCCGTCGAGTCTGTCGACGACCTCAGGCTCGGCAGCGAGGCGCTGCCACCCACCGACGGTCTGCGGTACCGCCTGGAGGGCGATGCCCGGGTCGTCGTCCGGCCGTCCGGGACCGAGCCGAAGCTCAAGTGCTACCTCGAAGTCGTCGTGCCCGTCGTCTCGTCCCTCGCCAGCGCCCGCGAGCTCGCCGCTGAACGCATGGCTGCCCTCCGCGCTGACGTGGTGATCGCCACCGCCGTCCGCTGACCTCTGCCCGGCGCCGCATTTCGGCCGCCGCGAACTTCTCTTCGGCTTCCTTAAGCGTTGCCCCCAGGGATAGGGGCAGGTCTTAAGCAGGCCCAACAGCGACCTCTCGCAACGACAGCTCGCCCAAGCAGCCGGCGTCTCACCCTCGACCGTGGCCCGGCTCGAGTCCGACACGTCCGTGGACCCACGGCTGTCAACCGTGCGCACCCTCTTCGCACCGCTCGACCTGCGCCTCGCCGGGCTGGACGTCAGCCAAGGCACCGAGCTCATCGTCCCGACCGCCGAGACGTGGCGCGACAAGGCCGGCCGGCACTACCCGCCGCACCTCGAGCCGATCCCCTGCGTCGGACGGGACGACGAGATCTGGTGGGGCTGGCTGCAGTTCTCGACCTGGGCGGTCCCGCCGAGCCCCGACTACACGTACTTCGTGCGGCGCCACACCCGAGACGCGGTCCGCCAGTACGTGGATCCGTGGCGGGAGTGCGTAGAAAGACGCCCGCTTCAGGACATGTCGCTGCGCAGCAGCGAGTAGGCCACCATGTCGTGCCACCCGTCCGCGCGGAACTGCGCCGACCGCAACACCCCTTCACGCGTGAAGCCAGCCTTCTCCAGCGACCGCTGCTCGGCGAGGTTCTCGACATCGGTCCCCGCCTCTATCCGCAGCACCGACGTCGTGGCGAAGAGGTGCTCCGCGAGCATCCGCTGAGCGACGGTCCCGATACCCCGGCCGCGCGCACTCTCGGCCAGCCCGATCCCGATGTTGTACGCCCGCGACCCGAGGTTCGGCCCGTAGTACACCGAGTGCCAGCTGACGGACCCCACCGCGACAGCGTCCTCCTCGACGACCATCCGTCCGATGTCGGCCAGCTTGGGCGCGTCGCGAACCCCCCAGTCGTCCCAGACGGACGCCTCCTCGACCGACTGCTCCGCCGGAGCAAAAGGCCGCAGCGAGACCACAGCGGTCACAGCGGCAGCACCGCCAGCACGAGGAGCAGCAGGGCCGCAGCCAGGGTCCAGAGCGCATCCGGTGCCACCCGGACGGTGACCGGACCGGCAGCGACGACCTTCGCGTACTGCTCGGCCTGCCCCCGCAAGCGGCCGGCGATGGCGTCGGCCCGGCTGATCGGTGGCCCGCCAGCGGGGACTGCCGCCGAGCCGCGGCGCGCAGTCTCGGGAGCGTCGGGGAACCCGTAGTCCGACGGCGGTCGCGACCAGCCCAGCCCGCCGATCCCGCCCAGCGCAGGGCGGTTGGGTCGCGGCCGTCGCCGTGGGACGGCAAAGCAGCGCACCACCCGGTCCCCAGCGTGGACGCGCAGGACATCGGTGACGTCGACATTGGTCACCAGCGCCCACGGCACGACCGAGGTTCGCAGCGGGTTCCGTACGCAGACGCCCTGGATCTCCTCGAGCACCGCGGGACGCAGCCCCAGCACGTACGTGAGCAGGCAACCGGCGACGATCCCGAGCAGCACGCCCCGGGATTCACCGACGTCGCCCGACCAGACGATGTTGACGGCACCCAGGACACCCACCAGCACGATGAACCAACCGACGTACCGCCCCGCCGCGAGATAGTGCGCCTGGAACTGCGGCACGGGGTCAGCCATTCGAGCATTCTGCCGCCTGCAGCGAGGGAGTAGCGCACCGAGGCTGGTGGCTAGGATCGGTGAGGTGACCTCGACGGCGGACCTGACCGACACAGCGATGTCGACCGCGAGCCTGCGCCGCTTCCTGCACAGCCTCCCCGGCGTCGACCAGGTGGGTGCGCAGGGCCGCGCCCAGGACCTGTCCACCCGGTCGATCAAGACCACGGCCAAGGCCGAAGGCGTCGACCTCGCCATCAGCATGGTCGACC
>JANYIP010000105.1 GCA_025361995.1 Streptomycetales bacterium
CGACGACGTCGGTGGGCTCGACCAGGCCGGCTGCCAGCAGTGGCGCGAGACCGAGCGCAACCGACGTCGCGTAGCAGCCGGGGTTGGCCACCCGGGCGCTGGCAGCGATCTTCGCCCGCTGGCCGGCGAGCTCAGGCAGGCCGTACGTCCAGGTGCCCGCGTGGCTACCGCCGTAGTGCGTCGCCCACGCGGCCGGGTCGGAGAGCCGGAAGTCAGCGCCCAGGTCGACCACCTTGGCGCCGGCCGGAAGTGCAGCGACGATCGCGGCGGACTCCCCGTGCGGCAGCGCCAGGAAGACGAGGTCCGCGTCGGCCAGGGTCGCGGGGTCGGTGGCCGCGAACGTGCGGTCGGCGAGCGGGAACAGCCCGGGGTGCAGGTCGGTGACCGGATGTCCGGCGCTGGCTCCAGCGGCAAGGACCCCGAGGTCGAGGTCGGGATGGCCCAGCAGCAGACGCAGCAGCTCGCCTCCGGCGTAGCCGCTCGCGCCCGCGAGGGAGACGGTCAGACCCATGCCTAAATATATACCAGGTAACGCAACTTCATGCAGGGCATGATTTCCGGCAAGTCCCCAGGGCGGTGGATTCCCTAGGGTGGGGACATGGAGAAGCGCAGGCTCGGCCGGCTCGAGCACCCCAGCAGCGTGTTGATCTATGGCGCGGCCGCCCTCGCCGACGTCACCCAAGACGTCGCGGACCGGTCGATCGAAGCGGCGCTCGCCGCCGGGATCAACCATTTCGACGTGGCCGCCTCCTACGGAGACGCCGAGCTGCGGCTCGCCCCCTGGGCCAGCCGGCTCGGCCCCAACTCCTTCCTCGCCACGAAGACCGGCGAGCGCGAGCGCGACGCTGCCTGGGCACAGATCAACCGCTCGCTGGAGCGGCTGGAGGTCGACCGGGTGGACCTCATCCAGCTGCACGCGGTGGGCGACCTGGCCGACCTCGACCGGGCGACCGGTCCGGACGGCGCCCTGCACGCGGCCGTGAGGGCCCGCGACGAGGGCCTGGTCGGAGCGATCGGGATCACCGGCCACGGCCACGAAGCCCCGGCCACTCACGTCGAAGCCCTGCTCAGGTTTCCCTTCGACACGGTGCTCTCGCCGTGGAACTACGTGCTCGCCGGCGACCCGGCGTACGCGGCGGACTTCCACGCCCTGGTCGCCGCCTGCGGGCAGGGCGACGTCGGCCTCATGACCATCAAGACCGTCTCCCGGCGCAACTGGCCCGGTGGGACCGACCAGACGTACGCCACCTGGTACGAGCCGTGGGACGACCCCGCGCACATCGACGCGGCGGTGGCCTTCGCCCTGCGCCAGGAGGGCGTCACCGGGATCGCGACCGCCGGGGACGTGAGCCTGCTGGACGCGACGGTCGCCGCGGCCGCGCGGGCAGCCACGATGACGGACGCCGAGATCGACGCCGTCCTGAGCCGAGCGCCGGACTACTCGTCGCCGTTCATCTCGATGCCCTGGTAGGGCTCGCGCTCAGCTGCCGCCCGCCCTGCCGCGTCACGAGCGTCGTCGGCCAGGTCCAGCTCGCGGTCGATCCGGACGGCGTCCGCCGCGTCCGACCGCATCCACTGCACGACGACCAGCATCAGCAGCGGTATCCCGACGAGCTCACCGATCCCCCACAGCACGATCCCGCCGAACTGCTGGTCCGACAGCAGGCTGCGCCCCCACGGCCGGGCCACGGCCCGGTAGTAGCCCCCCGCGATCGGTGCCGTGCCCAGCCACAGCGCGATCCCGGGCACCGCGTCGAAGAGCGTCTCGGCCATCACCACGACGGTCAGGGCGAAGTAGTGCACCCGCGGCGGACCGTCGACCGAGAGCACCGGCCAGTAGAACGCGAAGCCCACGACCAGGATCGCCAGGTGCACCAGCCACTCGACCACCGGGCTGCGCAGGCTGATCTCGAACACGGGTGTGTAGTAGACGGCGAAGGGGATCGTCGCGACCAGCAGCGCCCCGACCAGCGGGAAGGTCAGGATGCGCATCCCCCCGCTGGCGAGGACCCGCTCCACCACCGGTTGCGCCGCGGGCCGGGCCAGGGTCAGCAGGGTCACCGGGGCGCCGAGGGCGAGCAGCACCGGGACGACCGTGAGCAGCAGGGCCAGCTGGGCCGCCGTCACCCAGAAAAGAGTGTGCGCGTACACCCCGAGGAACGACATCGAGACCAGCGCGAGCACCAGCAGCCCAGCCCCAAACCAGACGGTACGACCGGCCGGCCACCTGGTGCCCTCGCGGCGGAGCACGCGCAGCCCGACCGAGTAGGCCCAGCCCAGCGCCGCGACCAACACGAACCCGCCGACGTCGAAGGTCCAGCTGGTCAGCGCGACGGGCACGGTGAGGTCGGGCGGACCGGCGTACCCGGCAGCCACGAGGCTCATCGACGCAGGACCGCTCCGACCCGGCGTACCGCTTCGTCGACCGCGGCGTCACGGGCGGCCGACGCCTCCTCGGCCGTCAGCGTCCGGTCGTTCGCACGCAGGCGCAGGGCGTACGCCAACGACTTGCGACCGCCGCCGACCTGCTCCCCGGTGTAGACGTCGAAGAGCCGCAGCGACTCGAGCAGCGGGCCGGCGCCGGCCACCAGCGCGTCCGCCACGGCTGCGGCCGGGACCGCTTCGTCGACGACGAGGGCGACGTCCTGGCTGGCCACCGGGAAGGAGGAGATCGCCGGCGCTGGGGCCGCGGGCAGGACTGCCGAGACCAGGGTGCGCAGCGAGACCTCCGCGGCACAGGTGCGCGGCGGCAGCCCCAGCTCGGCGCAGACCCGCGGGTGGAGCTCCCCTGCATGCCCGGCGACGACACGCTCGCCCGGTTCACCGTCGGCGCCCGGCACGGTGACGACGATCTCGGCGCACCTGCCGGGGTGCCACGGCGCGAGCTGGGCGGACCGGACAAGAACCTGAGCACCGACCGCTTCAGCGATCGTGCGGGCGGCCTCGACCGCATCGGCCCACCCTGCGGGTCGCCCAGCGCCCCACCACCCGCGCTGCTCGGCCGCACCGGACAGGGCGACGGCCACGTGCACGGGCTGGTCGGGCAACCCGGCCACCAGGGCCGCGATCTCGTCGTCGGTCGGGCGCCGGTCGACGCCGAGCCGGGGGGCGAAGAGAGGTCCGTCGCCGACCGGGCGGAACACGCTGCCGGTCTCGTAGAGCGCCAGGTCGCCGAAACCGCGCCCGAGGTTGCGCCGCGCTGTGGCCAGGAGCCCGGGCAGCAAGGTGGTGCGCAGCAACGGTTCCTCGTCCGAGAGCGGGTTCGCCAGCCGCAAGGTCCGGCGGCGTACGTCGCCCGGCTGGAGGCCCAGCGCGTCGAACGAGGCGTCGCCGAGGAAGGGGTAGCACCGCACCTCGACGTACCCGGCTGCGGCCAGGGCTCGACCGACCCGAGTGATGTCGCGACCGGGCAGCTGCTGGGCTGCCCCAGGACGTACGGCGGGCAGGACGCCGATGATGGTGTCGTACCCGTGCAGTCGCGCGACCTCCTCGACGACGTCGACCGCGGCCACCAGGTCGGGGCGCCAGGAGGGGGCGGTGACCTCGCCGGTCTCGGGCGTGCGGTCGTCGATGACGACCGTGCAGCCGACCGCCTCGAGATACCGGACGACGTCGGCGGGCGCGAGGTCGACCCCGACGAGCCGGGCCGGAAAACCCAGGTCGAGGGTGATCGGCGGGCGGTTTGGGCGCAGGTCGAGGTCACTCACGCCCGGATCAGCATGCCCGCCTGACAGCGCGACCAGCAGCTCCACGATCCGGTCGGCCGCCGCCGGGGCCAGGTTGTCGTCCACACCACGCTCGAACCGGCGCGACGCCTCGCTCGACAGTCGGTGCCGGCGGGAGGCGCGAGCGATGACCAGCGGCGCGAAGTGGGCGGCCTCGACCACGACGTCGACGGTCGATGCGCTGAGCTCGGTCGACGCGCCGCCCATCACTCCTGCCACCCCGATGGGACCGGAGCCGTCGGTGATGAGCAGATCCTGCGGGTCGAGCGGTCGCGGGGTCCCGTCCAAGGTCTCGATCGTCTCGCCGGCGGTGGCCCGGCGCACGACGATCGGCCCGGTCAGGCGGTCGCGGTCGTACCCGTGGGTGGGCTGGCCCAGCTCGAGCATCACGTAGTTGGTGACGTCCACCGCCACCGAGATCGGCCGCATCCCAGCCAGTCCGAGGCGCCGGCGCAGCCACAATGGCGACGGGGCCGCGGGATCGATGCCGCGAACCGTACGTGCGACGAACCGGTCGCAGCCGCTGGCGTCGTCGATGACGACCGGCCAGCCGGGGCCCTCGCCGGTGGGGACCTGTCGGTCGGCGGGGTCGCGGAACGCCACACCGAGGGAGGTGGCCGCCTCGCGGGCGATGCCGCGTACGGACAGGCAGTACCCGCGGTCCGGGGTGACCGCGACGTCGATCACCGCGTCGGGGATGCCGAGCACCGCGCGCGCGTCATCGCCGGGGACACCGCCCGCGAGGTCGGCGTCGGTGAGCACCAGGATGCCGAGGTGGTCGTCGCCGAGCCCGAGCTCGCGGACCGAGCAGATCATCCCGCCGGAGACGTGCCCGTACGTCTTGCGGGCCGCGATCGCGAAGCCGCCCGGCAGCACCGCGCCCGGCAGCACCACGACGACCGCGTCACCCACCGCGAAGTTCGCCGCGCCGCAGACGATGCCCTGCGGGACCTCGGCGCCGATGTCCACCTGGCACCAGCGGATGGTCTTGCCGTTGGACTGCGGCTCCTCGACGTACTCGAGCACCCGTCCGACGACCAGCGGCCCGGTGAGGTCGGCCGCGACGTCCTCGACGGCCTCGACCTCGATGCCGACCCCTTCCAGCGCGTCGGCCACGTCGCGCCCCGACGTACCCGCCGGCAGGTCGACGTAGTCGGCGAGCCAGGACAAAGGGACCCGCATCAGACCTCCATGCCGAACGCCCGGGTGAACCGGACGTCGCCCTCGATCATGTCCCGCATGTCCTGGACCCCACCGCTGAACATCAGGGTCCGCTCGATCCCCATCCCGAACGCGAACCCCGTGTAGCGCTCCGGGTCGATGCCGCAGGCGATCAGGACGTGCGGGTGGACCATCCCGCAGCCGCCCCACTCGATCCAGCCCTGCGACCCGCAAGTACGGCACGGGCGGTCCGGGTTGTCGACGGAGTCGCCGCGGCACACGAAGCAGCGCAGGTCCACCTCAGCCGACGGCTCGGTGAAGGGGAAGTAGTGCGGCCGGAGCCGGGTGACGATGCCGGTGCCGAACATGGCGGTGGCGAAGTGGTCCAGGGTCCCCTTGAGGTGAGCCATCGTGATGCCTTCGTCGACGACCAGCCCTTCCACCTGGTTGAAGACCGGCGTGTGCGTCGCGTCGAGCTCGTCGGTCCGGTACGTCCGGCCCGGGCAGATCACGTAGATCGGCGGCTCCTGCGTCAGCATCGTCCGCGCCTGCACCGGCGAGGTATGCGTACGGAGCACGACCCCGGACTCGGCCGACTCGACCCAGAACGTGTCCTGGGTGGTGCGCGCCGGGTGGTCGGGCAGGAAGTTCAGCGCGTCGAAGTTGAACCACTCCGCCTCGACCTCGGGGCCGTCGGCCACGGCGTACCCGAGTGCGACGAAGACGTCGCAGATACGTTCGCTGATGGTGGTGAGGGGGTGCCGCGCGCCGGCGGGCGAGCGGTCGTACGGCAGGGAGACGTCGACCGCCTCCTCGACCAGGACCCGGGCG
This sequence comes from Streptomycetales bacterium, assembly GCA_025361995.1. GTDB lineage: Bacteria > Actinomycetota > Actinomycetes > Prado026 > Prado026 > JANYIP01. Next base: position 5,718 of record JANYIP010000105.1, read on the forward strand.
TCTCGCTGAGCGGTGAGGTCTGCCTCGCGGGCGGCCAGGGCGGCCCGGATCGCGCCGCGCGCCTCGACGACGCGCTTGCCTGCCTCGGCCTTGGCCTGCGGCGGCAGGGCGCCGATCTCGCGGTTGGCCAGGGCCAGCGGCGAGCGGTCGCCGTCGTGCGCCAGCCGTACCTCTTTGAGGTCTGCGAGGTCCGCGGTGGCCGCGATCGCCTGCAGTGCTTCGGTCTGCGCTCGGGCGACCTCGGCCGGGTGCAGCGCGGTCACCTGCACCGGGTCGTACCCCTTGTTGGGCGCGGACATCTGGGCAGGATCCTCCGGGTCGGGTCGCGCGGACGGCGTCCCGGCGAGTCTATTCGTTCCGTACGCTCCGGGCCGGTTGCTGCCCCCGCGCTCGTTGATCATGGAGTAACTGCCCCATTTTCATGATCCACAAAGGCAACAAGTCCATGATCAACGGCGTACGGGCAACACAGTACGGGGTTCAGCCGGGCGGGGTGCCGGGCGGGAGGTCGATCCGGAACTGGGCCCCGCCGCCAGGGCCGGAGGCCAGCGCGATCGTGCCCTCGTGGAGCTCGACCATGCCCTTGGCGATGTACAGCCCGAGACCGGTGCCGCCGCGCCGACCACCGCGCCAGAACTTGGTGAACACCCGGGCAGCCGCCTCCGGCGGGACGCCGAGCCCCTCGTCGTGCACGATGACCGCGGTCCCGACGGCCGACGGCTCCAGCACGATCGCGACCTGACCGTCGCCGTGGCGCAGCGCATTCTCCAGCAGGTTGGCGAAGATCTGCTCGAGCTTGTCGGAGTCGGCCCAGGTCTCGGGCAGACCAGGCTCGACGCGTACGGCGAACCGTTCCTCGGGCTCACCGCCCGCGACCAGCCGCTCGACATGGCGGCGCAGCACCGCGGGGAGGTCGACCAGGCTGATGTGCAGCTCGAGCCGGCCCGAGTCGATCCGGGCGACGTCGAGCAGCTCGGTGATCAGCCGGGTGACGCGGTCGGCGTCGGCCTCGACGGTCTCGAGCATCAGCCGGCGCTGCTCGTCGGTGAAGAACTCCCACTTGGCGAGCAGCGTGGAGGTGAAGCCTTTGACCGAGGTCAACGGGGAGCGCAGCTCGTGCGCGACGGTCGCGACGAGCTCGGCCCGGTCCCGCTCCAGGCGTTCGCGCCCGGCAGTCCCGCGCAGCGCGACGATGACCGAGGTCACCGGCGTACGTGGCCCGCCCGCCCGCAGGTACGACGCCGTCACCAGCAGCGCGGTCGCGGTGGGCCGAGCAGGTGTGACGAGACTGAGCTCGATCTCGGGGTGGCCGGTGCGGATCGCCAGGCCCGCGTACGGGTCCACGCAGCCCCACCAGGCGCGGCCGCGGCCGTCCTCCAACGGCAGGACCTCGACGAGCGGGCGCCCCAGGGCACCGGTTGCTGCGAGCCCGGTCAACCGGCTGGCTGCCAGGTTGAAGGCCACGACGAGGCCAGCGCCGTCCGCGACCACGATCCCGTCCGGCGCGGCTTCGACCAGCTGCTCCCAGCCCAGGCTCATCCCGGCTCGACCCCACGTACTCGCTCTGCCCGCTCTGCCCGCTCTGCCCG
>JANYIP010000113.1 GCA_025361995.1 Streptomycetales bacterium
CATCCCGCGGCGTGCTGGTCGGTCCGAAGGGCGGATCGGGTCCTCTTCCATGTTCGGTCCCCGAGCGGGTTCTCGCCTACGCTGCCCGGGTGCCTGCGCCGCGGACGTCCCGACTCCTGCGCCTGGCCGCGGCAGCACTGACAGGTCTCCTCCTCGCCCTCGCCTTCCCGCCCTACGGACTGTGGTGGCTCGCCCCGCTGGCCGTCGCCGCCTCGACCCTGCTCGTCATGGACGGGACCTCGCGTCGGGCCGCGGTCCTCGGCTTCGTGACCGGGCTCGCCTTCTTCCTGCTCCAGCTCAAGTGGCTGCTGATCATCGGGGTCGACGCCTGCTGCTCCTGTCGGGGCTCGAGGCGGCGTTCGTGGCACTGCTGTTCGTGGGCGTCCGGCTCCTACGCCGGCTGCCGGGCTGGCCGCTGTGGGCCGCCTGCCTCTGGGTCGCCTCCGAGCTCGCCCGCTCGACCGTGCCGTTCGGCGGCTTTCCCTGGGGGCGCCTCGCGTTCGCCCAGGCTGATGCTCCCTACAAGGCGTACGCGGCCCTCGGTGGCATGCCGCTGCTCTCGTTCGCCGTCGCGCTGTCCGGCACGGCGCTGGCCTGCGCGGCAACCCGACGGCCGAACCTGACGCGGATCGCCGCAGCGGTCGGTTCCCTCGCCGTACCGCTGCTCGCCCTCGTGATCCCGCTCCCCACGGCGGGGAAGACCGTGGACGCGGCGGTCGTCCAGGGCAACGTGCCGCAGACCGGGCTCGACGCGTTCGGTCAACGAGCGGCGGTCCTCAACAACCACGTCGAGGCCACCCACGCCCTCGCGACCGAGATCGCCACCGGCGCCTCGCCCGTACCGGTCCTCGTGGTGTGGCCGGAGAACTCCACCGACATCGATCCCTTCACCGACCCGTCCGCGGCCCAGGCGATCCAGGGGGCGGTCGACGCGATCGGGGTTCCGACCCTGGTGGGCGCGGTGATCAACAACCCTGCCGACGCCCACAGCCCACCCGACACCGTCCTCAACACCGGCATCGTCTGGGCGCCGACTTCAGCAGGCGGAGGCGGCGGCCCGGGGGAGCGGTACGCTAAGCGGCACCCGGTGCCGTTCGGCGAGTACGTCCCCTTCCGCAGCTTCCTCACTCGTTGGATCAGTGAGCTGAAGCGCATCCCGGAGGACTTCGCGCCCGGCGCCAGGCCCGGCCTGCTGACCCTCGGCCCGGTCCGGATCGGCGACGTCATCTGCTTCGAGGTGGCGTACGACTCGATCGTCCACGATGTCGCCGCCGGGTCCCCCCAGGTGCTGGTCGTCCAGACCAACAACGCGACGTACGGGCGGACCGGCCAGCCCGACCAGCAGCTCGCCATGTCCCGGCTGCGCGCCGTCGAGACCGGCCGGACGGTCCTGGTCGCCGCCACCAGCGGCTTCAGCGCCGTCATCGCCCCCGACGGCCACCTTGTCGCGCGGTCGGCCGAGTTCGAGCGCTGGGTGTACGACGGGCCGATCACACTGCGCACAGGACTGACCCTGGCCACCCGCGCGGGTGCGTGGCCCGGTTGGATCATCGGTACCCTGGGAGTCGGCGCCGTCGCCCTGGCGATCGTCCGCCGGCGACGTGAGAGGAACCTGCCCGACCATGCCCCTGCCCGCCAGCGCTCCTGAGCCGCCGACCGGCCGGCCCGAGCTCGGGCAGGTGCTGGTGATCATCCCGACGTACAACGAGGCCGAGAACGTCGAGGAGATCGTCGGCCGGGTACGTCAGGCAGCGCCCGGCGCCGACGTCCTCGTCATCGACGACAACAGCCCCGACGGCACCGGCAAGCTGGCCGACGGGCTGGCCGCTGCCGACGACCAGGTCCGCGTCCTGCACCGGCCCGGCAAGGAGGGCCTGGGCGCTGCGTACCTCGCCGGCTTCGCTTGGGCGCTCGAGCGCGACTACGGCGTCATGGTCGAGATGGACGCCGACGGCTCGCACCAGCCCGAGGACCTGCCGCGGATGCTCACCGCGCTCGCCGACGCCGATCTCGTGCTCGGCTCGCGCTGGGTCCCCGGTGGTTCCGTGGTCAACTGGCCGAGGCAGCGGCTGCTCCTGTCGCGCGGCGGCAACACGTACGCCCGGGTGGCCCTCGGAGTCCCGATCAGGGACATCACGGGGGGGTACAGGGCGTTCCGGCGCGGCACCCTGCTCGGGCTCGACCTCGACGACGTCGCCTCGCAGGGGTACTGCTTCCAGGTCGATCTCGCCTGGCAGGCGGTCCGGCGGGGGTTCCGCGTGGTCGAGGTCCCGATCACCTTCGTCGAGCGGGTCCACGGGTCCAGCAAGATGAGCGGCGGGATCGTCCGCGAGGCATTGTGGCGGGTCACCGGCTGGGGGCTGCAGAGCCGCACCGAGTGGCTCCGCAGCCGAAGGGGCTGACCGGCCGTGCGACTGGCGCTCTTCATCTTCTTCGTCGTCCTTCCGGCGGTCGAGATCTTCGTCGTCACCAAGGTGGCCCACGCGATCGGGCTCGGCCCGACCCTGCTGCTGCTCGTCGCCGGTGCATTCCTCGGCAGCTATGTGATGCGGCGGGCCGGCGCGTCCTGGTGGCGGGCCCTGCGCGGGCAGGTCACCACGGCCGACGGCACCGCGCTGACCGGTGGGCGCCCGGACGGCAAGGCTGCCGCGCACGCGGCCCTGCTCTTCTTCGCCGGGCTGCTGATCTTCCTTCCCGGCTTCGTCAGCGACGTCGTCGGGCTGCTGCTCCTCCTTCCGCCGGGTCGTGCCGTCCTGCAGGCGGGCACCGCGGCCTGGTTCGTCCGGCGCTTCACCGCGGTGTCCGGTCCGGGCGGCGTACGGATCTGGAGCCGCGGCCAGGACCCGCTGCGCGGCGACGTGGTCCCGGGAGACGTGATCCGCGGCGACATCGTCCGCGATGACGAGGGCGGGGACCCGCAGCAGATCGGGCCGTGACGCACGACTGGCCCGTACCGGAGTACGGGCCAGTCGAGAGGAGAAGCGGTCAGGCGGTCTTGCGGTGGTCCGGGTGCAAGGCCTGCGCCGGCCCGCCCTTCGTACGCAGGAGCGCGAGACGCTCCTTCAAGAGCACCTCGAGGTCGTCGATGGTGCGGCGCTCGAGGAGCATGTCCCACGGGGTACGCGTCTTGCGCCCGATCTTGAACTCGGCCGGGACGCCGTCTCGCCGGATCGCGGCAGCGCCGCAGACGCGGCACTCCCAGGCGGTCGGCAGCTCGGCCTCGACCGAGAACGGCACGGCGAAGGCGTGCCCGTTCGGGCAGTCAAAAGGAACCAGCTGGCGTGGTGCGAACTCGACGCCGCCCTCGTTCTCATAGCTCACGGTCCCCATCCGGGTTCCGCGCAACGACTCGGCCATGGTGTCCACCCTTCGACATCGAGCGTCAAGTTCCGGCTCGTACCTGGTCAACGATCCAGAGGTGATCAGGATTCCCAGCGAGGAGCCTCGTCACACCTGTTGTCCTTCACCTATCCAGACGCCTGACCAGGCTCAGAGGTTCACCACGATGCCTAAGAGTCACCTAAGAATCCGGCGGCCACTGGCCGCGGGCGGCCAGGACCGTCCGCAGGGCCTCCGGCCGGTCGGTCATCACCCCGTCGACGCCCAGGTCGAGCAGCCGCTCCATCTCCGCCGCCTCGTCGACCGTCCAGACGTGGACCACCAGGTCGAAGCGGTGGGTCGTCTCGACGAACTGCTCGTCCACCAGGGGGAGTGGGCCCAGCCCGGGCGGCACTTGTACACACATCGCCGTCGTCGGCAGCCTCGGCGAGGGGCCGCCGAATCCCGCGAGCTTGACGGCGGCAAACTTGACCGCGGCGACCTCGCGCGGGCCGAGCGCCGTACACACACCCGGGCCGAGGGCCGATCGCAGCCAGCGCAGCCGGCGGTCGCTGAACGACGCCAGGCAGACCCGGTCCAGCGCGGCCGCCCTGGTCAGCACCTCGACCAGCGGGCGCAGCGTCGACGGGTGCTTGGAGTCGATGTTGAAACGCACGTCCGGGAAGCTGGCGAGCAGGTCCGCGAGGAGGGGGATTGGCTCCACCCCGCCGATCCGGGCCTTGGACACCTGCGCGTACGGCAGGTCGCAGATGCGGCCCTTGCCATCCGTGACTCGGTCCAAGCTGCCGTCGTGGAACGCTAGGAGCACCCCGTCTGCGGTGGCCTGCACGTCCGTCTCGACGTACCGGTAGCCGAGGTCGACCGCCCGCTGGAAAGCGCTGGCCGAGTTCTCCAGCGCCTCGCCGGCGCCGCCACGGTGCACGATCGGCAGCGGGCCGTCGTGCTCGAGATACGGGTGCCGGGCCACGCGGCCCATCCAACACCGCCCCGCGCTCGTTCAACTGCCCGCGCGTCAGTCGAAGGGCGGGGGAGTGGTCGGGCCGCTAGCCTGCCCGCTATGGACGCGAAGTGGGCTCGACCCTGGTTCACCGTGACGGCCCTGTGCGTGGCTGCCGGGATCATCATCCAGCTGTTCGTCACCGTGCCGAACGAGTCATCCTTCGGCGGGAGCCCGCTCGGCCGCGGGCTCAACATCTTCGCCTTCTTCACCATCCAGTCGAACGTGATCGTGGGCGTCACCAGCCTGCTGCTCGCCCTGGACCCCGCGCGAACCTCCACGGTGTTCCGGGTCTTCCGGCTGATCGGGGTCGTCGCCATCGCGGTGACTTTCGTCGTCTTCCACGTGGCCCTGTCCAAGCTGCTCGACCTCGACACCTGGCCGCAGGTCGCCAACCAGCTCCAGCACACCCTCGTACCCATCCTGTGCGTGGCCGGGTGGGTCATGTTCGGTCCGCGCGGGTTGACGTCGGCACGGGTCGCCAAGCTCACGGCGATCTTCCCCGCGCTGTACATCGTTTTCACCGCCATCCGGGGCCCGCTGGCGTCGAACTGGTACCCGTACCCCTTCGCCGACGTACACGCCCTCGGGTACGTACGGGTGATCATCAACGGGTTCTGGGTGGCGCTGTTCTTCGTCGCCGTGGCCGCCGGAGCCACGGCGCTCGACAAGAAGCTGACCGGTACCGCCGACGTTCCCGAGCGGGCGCTGCCCCCGGCAGCCTGACAGTCACATTCCCGCCCACCTGCAACCCGCCTCCTGGCTGGGGCAACCGCGGGCAGATCGGCACGATCGCTGTGTACGCGAATGGCACCGCTCGCTTCGTGGCGCCGCCGGGCTCGAGGCCGACTTTCGCGAATGAGCGTCTGAACGGTCGATGAAGTTTCGCCGGCAGTCTGCGATGGTGTCGAGCGTGGCCAACCGAGTGCTTGCCCCGCCGGATGATGCCCACATCGAAGGACGCACCTTCCGTGGGACCCGTCACTTTCGCGACTCCCGCGCACTGCAGATCAGCCTGGTCCTCGCTGCGGTCCTCGCGGTTGCTTCCGTCCTGTTCGTCCGTTGGATCAGGGAGCCCGACCCGTTCAGCGCCGGTGCAGCGCGGGAGACGCTCGCGAGCCTGGGGTCTCCGGTCCCAGGGGCCACCGTCGGCTCGCAGTTCTCCGCCGACTGGCCCCGTGGTGGTCCGGGTATCGCGTTCATCACGGCAGGGCGCGCGTATCACCCGCCGGGGAGGCTCACCGTCGGTGATGTGGTTCGCGATTTCAAGCTGTGGGGCGACCAGCACGGCCTGGGCCCAGCCGACGCCGAGACCCCGTTCTGCGCCGACACCTCGCGGCAGGGGTACGACGGGAAACCACCAGGGGTCAGCGGACTCGTCTGCGGGATCGGAGTGCGGGCGGCTGCCCAGCCGTTCCAACGGATCAGCATCAGCATCATGTTCCAGGGTTCAGGCCCGCACGCCGCCTCGCCGCGGCCGGGCGACGCGTGGACCAGGTACGCGGGCGACATCGTCTCCCAAGTGGTCGTCGACGTCACCGTGACTGAAGAGCGGCCGATCCCCAACAGCGACTGAAACCTGCCTCGCCGGGTAGCCCATCGGCAAAGTCAGTGCCGATAATTGACATTATGTCAGATAGTCGATTCGAGGTTGTCCGTGCTCCGGGTGACGACCCCACGGCTCATCCTTCTCAACGGTCCACCGGGGTGCGGCAAAGTCGACATTGGGCCCAGATGTATGTCGACGGCCACGCGTTGGCCCTGAATCTCGACATCGACAGGATTCGCGGGCTGCTCGGCCGCTGGCAGGACGACGCCACCGAAGCCGGCAGGCTGACACGAGCGCTCGGGCTCGCCGCTGCACGGAGCTGCTTCGAGGCTCGCACCGACCGCGGTGAGGACCCTGCGCACACCGAGGCCGGCGCGCTCGTTGGCAGCGGAGGGGGTCGGACGGAACTGGCCGCCATGTACGACCGGTTGCTGCACGTGCAAGCTCGACGACCGAGCACCCAAGTGGTCCAGACACGCGCAGGCTCGGTTGCCGACGCGTACGCCGCGGTTCTCGCCGTCGTCGACGGGACCGCCTAGGCCCAGGTCAGCGGTGAGGCTCCGTCGATCTCCACGACGTCGCGAACAGCGAACTCGACCGACCGCTCAGTGCCCCAGACGACGACGGCGTCTCCGGTGAGCTGGAGTGTCGAGCCTGTGCTCCAGTCGACGAAGAGCAACCCGGCTGACGTGTCCTCCTGGAGATTGCCCAAGGTCGTCAGCATGGCGTTGCCGGCATAGTCCGGCCAGCGCAACAGGGTCGATGAGAGGACGTCCACAAACCCCGGCGGTCCGCCGGTCGGCAACCGCGCCGACGATGCTCGCCTCAGCGGGTACCCGCTTGGTGATGTGCTGACCGCAGTTGGCGAAGACCTGGTCCACCTCGACGCGCAGGCCAGCCGGGGTCGCAGTGGCGTACCCGTTGATGCGCATACGCCGACGCGTCCGCGGGTCGAGCGCGATCATGCCGACCTGGGTCGACCCACTGGGTATGGCTGCCAGCGGGTCCGCAGGAACGACACCTTCGGCCACCGCCACCGTGTGCTCGTCGGTCGCCCGCAAGAACCCCGCCGGACCGCTGACGAGGCTGGCCCACATCCGACCCGCTCCGTCGGCGGCTCCAATGACGACGAACCGTTGCTGCGCGAGGAATCCGGCGGCCACGTCGGGGATCGACGAGCCGATGATCTGACCCATCCGCTCGGCTTCGGCGGACAGCCCGGCCAGCGACTGGGCGGTACGTTCCCCCTGGTGGTAGGGATCGGCGCGAAGAGTGGGGTTGCCAACCGTGCGGCGCATCAGAAGAACCTGCAGGTCGGGACGTGCGCGTGCGTCGCACGAAGGGCAGCCGCGCCGGACTCTGTACACCTCGAGCCGGGACCCGTCAGGGTCGCTGAAGAACAGAACGCCGGAGTCCTCGCCAGGAC
>JANYIP010000158.1 GCA_025361995.1 Streptomycetales bacterium
GACGTTGCGGTCGACGTTGCGGTCGACGTTGCGGTCGACGTTGCGGTCGAGGTTGCGGTTGGCGTCGGCGACGCAGCCGGTGAGGTCGCGGTCGCAGACGCGCTCGGCGTCGGCGTCGGTGTGACCGATGGGGTCGGTGTGGGCGTCGGAGTGGGGGTCGGCGTCGGGCTGACTGCCGGGCCGGACGTGCCGGTGACCGTGGCGGTCGCGTCGACGTGGCCGGCCTGCGACTTGGTGACAGTGACCGTGGACGACGTTGCTGAACCAAGCCCGGTCACGGTGACGACCGCGCCGTTGCGCGTCACGGTGCCACCGTTCGTCGCGACCAGGGTGTACGCCGCGGTGGGGTCGTAGTTGGTGATCGTGAACGTGTAGCCGTCAGAAGTACCCACCGGAGCGGAGAAGGCCGGGACCGTGCCGGCGAGCAGGGCCGACCCGACGGCCTCCGCCGAGGCGGTCGTGTAGCCAGAGCGGTTCGCCGTCACCGTGACCGTGGACGAGGCACCGTCGGCGAGCCCGGTCACCGTCACGGTGGAACCCGAGACGGTTGCGGTGGCGCCACCCGTGGCGGAGACCGTGTAAGTGTCCGTCAGCGCGAAGTTGCTGATGTCGAACGAGAACGCTCCGACAGCTGGGACCGGGGTCGACAGGATCGGGACCACTCCGGTCAGCAGTGCGCCGCCGGTCAGCGAAGAAGACGCGTCGGTGTCTCCCGGGTGCGACACCGTGACGGTCACGTCGGACCAGCCCGCCGTCCCCAGGCCGGACACCACGACCGACCCACCGACCGCGGTGACCACTCCGCCGTTGCTGGCGGTGAAGGTGTATGTCGCGGAGGGGTCGTAGTTGGTGATGTCGAAGCTGAACCCGTCGGACGTCCGGACTGGTGCGGAGAAGGTGGGCACGACGCCGGCCAGCAAGGCCGTGCCGCTAGTCGTGGCCGATGCGTCGGTGTAGCCAGCTCGGACTGCCGTGACAGTCACGACGGACGACGCGCCGTCAGCGAGCCCGGTGACCGTGACCGTCGAGCCGGACACCGTCGCGACGGCGCCGTTGCTCGCGGACACCGTGTACGTGTCGCTGAGCAAGAAGTTGCTGATGTCGAACGAGAACCCGCCGGCGGCCGCTGACGACCCCGAGAAGCTGGGGACGACGCCCGCGAGCAACGCTGCCCCAGACACCACGGCCGACGCATCGGTCTCGCCCGCGAGCGACGCTGTGACGGTGACGTCGGCCGAAGCCCCGGCAGCCAGGCCTGACACCGTGATCGTCCCGCCGACCTGCGTCACCGTCGCGCCGTTGGTGGCGACCAAGGTGTACGTGACGGTCGGGTCGTAGTTGGCGATGTCGACGGTGAAGCCGCCGGACGTGCTCACCGGAGCCGAGAAGGTGGGCGCGGTGCCGGTGAGGAGGGCGGACCCGCTGACGGAAGCGGAGGCAGTGGTGTGTCCGGCGGTCGTCGCCGCACCAGTCACGGTGGACGCGGCCCCGGGGTCCAGCCCGGTCACCGCGATGGTGGAGCCCACCCGGGTGACTGTCGCACCGCCCGTCGCCGTGAACGCGTACGTCGCGGTGGGGTCATAGTTCGTGATGTCCACCGTGTAGCCGTCGGAGGTGCTCACCGGAGCCGAGAAGATCGGAGCGGTGCCCGTGAGCAGGGCCGAGCCGGTGGTGGCGGCCGACGTGGTGGTGTAGCCGGCTCGTGTCGCGGTGACGGTCACGGTCGACGACGCCCCGTCGGCGAGCCCAGTCACCGTCACGGTGGATCCGGAGAGGGTGGCGGTAGCCAGGTTGCCAGCTGCGACGGTGTACGTGTCGCTGCCGGAGAAGTTGGTGATGTCGAAGGAGAACCCGCTGTCAGCCGCAACTGGCGTCGACAGGATCGGCACCGTGCCCGTGAGCAAGGCCGAGCCCGTCACCGTCGCTGAGGTCGTGGTGGACCCGGCGAGCGTCGCGGTCGCCGTCACGGTCGACGAGGCTCCGGGGGCGAGACCGGTGACCGTGACCGTCGAACCCACCCGGGTGACCGTCCCGCCGTTGGTGGCGGCGAACGTGTAGGAGACTGCGGGGTCGTAGTTCGCGATGTCGACCGTGAACCCGTCAGAGGTGCTCACGGGTGCGGAGAAGGTTGGCGCGCCCCCGGCGAGCAACGCCGAGCCGTCCACCGACGCCGACGCCGGCGTGTAGCCAGCAGCATCTGCGGTCACGGTCACCACGGAGGCACCACCTGGGGCAAGACCGCTCACCGTGATCGTCGACCCGACCCGAGTCACCGTCGCGCCGTTGGTGGCGACGAAGGTGTAGGAGGCGGTCGGGTCGTAGTTGGCGATGTCGACCGTGAAGCCGTCGGCCGTGCCGGCCGGCGCGGAGAACGTCGGTGCGGTTCCGCTGAGCAGAGCCGCACCGGACACCGTCGCCGAGGTGGGTGTGTAGCCAGCGCGCGTCGCGGATGCCGTCACCGTGGACGTGGCTCCGGGAGTCAAGCCGGTCACTGTCACGGTGGCACCGACCTGGGTGACCGTCGCACCACCGGTGGCGGTGAACGAGTACGTGGCGGCCGGGTCGTAGTTCGCGAGGTCGACCGTGAACCCGTCCGCCGTACTGACCGGCGACGAGAACGTCGGGACGGTCCCCGCGAGCAGGGCCGAACCGTCCACCGATGCCGATTGCGCCGTGTAGCCAGCAGCGTCAGCTGTCGCCGTCACCACGGAGGATGCACCAGCCGGCAGGCCGGAAACCGTGACCGTCGAACCGGCGAGGGTGACCGTCGCACCGTTGGTGGCGACGAAGGAATACGTCGCCGTCGGGTCGAAGTTCGCGATGTCCACCGTGAACCCGTCCGCGGTGCTCGCCGGAGCCGAGAACGTCGGGACCACACCGGCGAGCAGCGCCGCGCCGTCCACGTACGCGGAGACGGCCGTGTAGCCCGACCGGGCCGCGGTCACTGTCACTGTCGACGAAGCCCCGTCAGCCAGTCCGGTCACCGTCACCGTGGACCCGGACACCGTCGCGACACCGCCCGTCGCAGACACCGAGTACGAGTCGGTGAGCGAGAAGTTGCTGATGTCGAACGAGAAGCCGCCATCAGCCGCGACCGGGACCGACAGGATCGGCACTACCCCGGCGGACAATGCGGACCCGCTCACCACTGACGACGCGTCCGTGTGCCCGGCGAGCGCTGCCGTCACCGTCACGTCGGACGAGGCAGCCGCGCCCAGGCCCGAGACCGTGAGAGTCGCGCCTACCCGCGTCACCGTGGCACCACCGGTGGCCGCGAACGAGTACGTCGCCGCTGGGTCGTAGTTCGCGATGTCGACGGTGAAGCCGTCAGCCGTACTCACGGGCGCCGTGAACGTCGGCGCAGTACCGGTCAGCAGCGCCGCGCCGGTCACCGACGCGGAGGTCGTGGTGTAGCCCGACCGGACAGCGGTGACAGTCACCGTCGAGGATGCACCGGGAGCAAGGCCGGTCACCGTGACCGACGCGCCCAGCACCGTGGCCACGCCGCCCCCGGTGGCGGACGCCGAGTAGGAGTAGCTGCCTGAGTAGTTGCTGATGTCGAACGCGAATCCGGCGGCCGCGGCGACCGGCGCCGACAGGATCGGCGCCACACCGGTCGAGAGCGCGCTGCCGGTGACGCTGCCTTGGGCCACCGACACCCCGGGGTTGGTCGCCGTGACAGTGACCGTGGACGAGGCGGCCGGTGACAGGCCGCTGACAACGACCGAGGACCCGGTCTGGGTGACGGTCGCGCCGTTCGTACCGGCGAAGGTGTAGACCAAGCCGGCCTGGTAGTTCGAGATGGTGAAGGTGAACCCGCCCACGGTCGAGGTCAGGCCGGAGAAGAGCGGCACCGTCCCGGCCGCCAGCGCGGTGCCGGACTCGACAGCCGACGCGTACGTGTAGCCCGACAGGGCCACGGTCACGGTCACGTCGGACGAGGCTCCCGCTGCCAGACCGGACACGACGACTGACGCCCCAGACGAAGTCACAGTCGCCCCGTTGGTGGCGCTGAACGTGTACGTCGACGGCGGTGAGTAGTTGCTGATCTGGAACGTGTAGCCGTCGACCGTACGGACAGCGGTGGTGAAGGTCGGTGCCACGCCGGCCAGCAGCGCCGAGCCGGTCACCGTCGACGAGGTGTTCGTGTTGCCGAGCAGGGCCGCCGCGACGGTCACCGTCGAGGACGCGCCGAAGCCGAGGCCGCTCACGGTCACCACCGCGCCCGATCGGCTCGCGGTCGCTCCGCCGGTCGCCGTCAGGGTGTACGTGGTCGCGGCGGAGTAGTTGGTGATCGTGAACGTGAAGCCGCCGCCCACGCTGGTCGGCACCGACTCGGTGGGTACGACGCCCGGCGCCAGCGGGGTGACCGGGGCCGAAGCCGCACTGATCGGCCCGGTCCCGTTGCTGTTCACCGCGTACACGACGAAGGTGTAGGCGGTGCCATTGGTCAGGCCGGTGACCGTCGTGGTGGTGGCGGTAGACGTGCCGTCTGCGAACTGGGTGTATGCGCCGCCGGAGGAGTACCAGATCGTGTAGTCACTGATCGCCGCGCCGCCGGTGCTGCCCGGTGTCCAGCTGAGGGCGACCTGCCCGTTGCCGGAGACGCCAGTCACGCCGGTGACCGCACCCGGCTGCAACGAGGGCGTCGCCGGGACCCGAGGAGTCGAGCGGACGCTGAGGCCGGCCGCGTTCTGCGCCTGCAGCGAGACGTAGTAGGTGGTGCCGTTCGTCAACCCGCTGATCGTGCAGGTGAGTGCACCGGAGGTGGTGCAGGTGCCGGCCTGCGAGCCCACCGTCAGCGCCGTGAACGCTGTTGCCGTGTAGCCGGTGATCGGGGAGCCGTTGCTGTTCGGGACGGTCCAGCTCACCACGATGCTCGCGTTGGTCCCGTTCGCCGTGATGAGGGTGGGGTCGGGTGCGTCCGGGAACGTGTACGGCGTGGCGGTCAGGGGCGAGGACGCCGTACCCACTCCGGCGGCACTGACGGCGCGCAGGACCACGGAGTAGCTCGTACCGTTGGTCAGGCCGGAGAAGGTCATCGGGCTGGTGGTGCCAGACGCGTTCTGCCAGGCGCCACCGTTCAGCTGGTACTGGTAGCCGGTGATAGGCGACCCGCCAGCACTGCCTGCCGTGAAGGCCAAGGTCAGGGAGGTGTTGCCGGCGCTCAGCGTGTTCAGCGTCGGGGCTCCGGGGCGCGCCACCGGCGTGACGACCTCGCGGGGCGCGGACGGCTGGCCGGAGCCGGCCGCGTTCTGCGCCACCACCGACACGTAGTAGGTGGTCCCGTTGGTGAGCCCAGTGATCGAGCACGCGGTCGTGGCCGTGGAGCAGGTCGCCACGGCGGTCGTCGAGGCGGACGTCGCGTACGCGGAGGCGACGTACCCGGTGATGGCCGATCCGCCGTTGAAGGCCGGGGCGGTCCAGGTCACGTCGGCCGACGCCGTGTTGGAGACGGCGCTGACGGCGGTCGGCGCGTCCGGCACTGTCATCGGGGTTGCGGACGCGGGGGTCGACGCCGGACCCGCACCCAGTGCGTTCACTGCGCGGACCTCGACCGTGTACGCAGTCCCGTTGGTCAGCGAGCCGACGCTGAACGGGCTGGCCAGGCTGCCGGCTTCGACCCAGGTGCCGCCGTTCAGCCGGTACTGGACGTCGGAGATCGGCGAGCCGCCGTTGGAGCCGATCGTGTAGCCGACCTGGATGGTCTGGCTGGACGGCGTCAGCGTCACGACCGGCGCGGACGGCGTGGTACCGGGCCCGACGGAGGTGATCGCGGACGGCGGGCTGGTGCCGGCGGCGTTCGCGTCGCGGACCGAGATCGGGTAGCTGGTGCCGTTGGCGATCCGGGTGGTGCCGTCGCTCGACAAGGTGGTGATGGTCAGCGGGCTGGAGCTCGTTCCCGCCGACGCCCAGGTCGCGCCGCCGTCGGTGCTGTACTGCCAGCCGGTGATCGCCGACCCACCGTCGCTGCCCGGAGCCACGGCCACCGTCAGAGTGCGGTCGAGCCGGATCACGCCGGTGATGGTCGGCTGATCGGGAGTGGTGAACGGCGTGCCCGAAACCGGGGTCGAGGATGCGCCGCTGCCCTGGGAGTTCAGGGCACGGACCGAGACGGCGTACGTGGTGCCGTTCGTCAGCGAGCCGACGAGGAACGTGCTGGCCAAGGTGCCGGTGTCCGTCCAGGAACCCGACCCCAGCCTGTACTCGTACCCGGTGATCGCGGCGCCGCCGTTGGCCGCCGGGGTGAAGGTGACCTGCAAGGACGACGGCCCACTCGCGACCGAGGTGATGCTCGGAGCCGCCGGGCTCGTCTGCGCGATCCCGGTCGCGACATCCGAGGCCTGGCCGGGGCCGACCGCGTTGACCGCTCGGAGCTCGACGAGGTAGGTCGTGCCGTTAACCAGCGGCGTGGTGCCGTCGCTGGACAGGGTCGCGATGACGACCGGGCTGGCCGTCGATCCGGTGGTGCGCGTCGCCCACGTCGCACCGGCGTCGGTCGAGTACTGGTAGGTCGTGATGGCCGAGCCACCGTCAGAGGTGGGCGCCGTGAAGGTCGCCGACAGCTGCTGGTCGGCGCCAGCCACGGTCGAGCCGACGATGGTCGGCGCGCTGGGGACGGTTGCCGGCGTCGCGGACGCGGCGGTCGAGCCCGGGCCAGCGCCGAGCGCGTTGACGCCGCGCACACGCACGGAGTAGGTCGTGCCGTTGACCAGGCCGGTGACCACGATCGGGCTCGAGGTCGACGGCGCCGTGACCCAAGGGCCGGCCGGGGTCAGCTGGTACTGGTAGGACGTGACGGTGAGGCCGTTGCTGTTCCCGGGGGTGAACGCGATCGACAGCGTCGTGTCGCCGGCGCCGATGGACGTGACGGTCGGAGCCGCGGGCACGTCCGGGGTGATCACCGTGGTGGGCTGCGAGGGAGCGCCCGCACCGCTGGCGTTCACCGCACGCAAGGCGATCGCGTACGTGGTGCCGCTCGTCAGACCGGTCACCGTCATGGGGCTGAGCATCGTCCCGGCGGCGACCCACGCCCCGCCGTTCAGCTGGTACTGGTAGTCGGTGATCGGGCTGCCACCGTCGTACCCGGAGGTGAACACGACAGTGGCCGTGCCGATCGCGGTGGATGCGGACGAGATGCTCGGGGCGCCCGGCAGTGCGGCGGGGGTCCCGGACATCGACGCGGACGGTGCGCCCACCCCGACGGAGTTCACCGCGCGGACCTGTACCGAGTACGTCGTGCCGTTGACCAAGCCGCTGACCGACAGCGGCGAAGAGGTCGTCCCCGAGGAGATCCAGGGTCCCGCTCCGTTGATCTGGTACTGGTAGTCGAGGATCGGCCCGATCGAGGTCGCGCCCGAGAACGCGACGGACAACAGCCCGTCAGCAGGGGTGATCGCGCTGATCGTCGGCGCAGTCGGCGGACCGTACGGGGTGATCGAGCTTGAGGGCGCCGAGTACGCGCCCTGGCCGACG
>JANYIP010000232.1 GCA_025361995.1 Streptomycetales bacterium
GCCCTCGTGGATCAGGCCGAGCAGGATGTGCTCGGTCCCGATGTAGTTGTGGTTGAGCATCCGGGCCTCTTCTTGCGCCAGGACGACAACACGTCGCGCTCGGTCGGTGAATCTCTCGAACATGTTCTCTGCGCTCCTCGCACGAGCGGTACGACGGGTCGGCTACCGCGTCCCCTCCGTACCGATGCTAGCCCCGGGGGCGGGCTAGCTCACTCCGACCTGGCCGGTGGACCTGCTCACGGCCTCCATCGACAGGAACCACCCCCACCTTCAGGTCGTTCCCGCATCTGCCTACGCCGGGGGCGAACACCGGCGCGGGGATCGGTCAGAATGCCCGGGTGACCGAATCCGTGGGTGTCAGGCTCGCCGTCGTCGTGGGGGCGGGACCCGGTCTAGGTCTGGCCGTCGCCAGTCGCTTCGCGCGGGAGGGGTACCGGCTCGCTCTCGTTGCCAGAAACCCGGACAAGCTGGACATCTCACGGCTCGCGGGGCTCCCAGGACCGCCGCCGCTGCTCGTCGCCGCCGACGTGGGGGACCAAGCCGGGCTCCGTGGCGCCTTCGCCAGGATCAGGGCCGGCGCTGGCGATGCGGAAGTCCTCGTCTACAACACCTCGCTGTGGGTCCCGGGCACGCCGACCCAGCTCGACTACGACGCGTTCATGGCCGGCCTGCGGATCGGCGCGGCCGGGGCACTGGTCGCCGCCCAAGAGGTGGCGCCGGCCATGCGGGCTGCCGGCCGCGGCACCATCCTGCTGACCGGCAGCGGGGTGGCGCTGCGAGCCTCCGCCGGATCGGCGGGTCTGGCCGCCGCCAAGGCCGCGCTGCGCAGCCTGGCCATGACCATGGCCGACGAGCTGCGTCCCGACGGCATCCACGTCGCGACGGTCACCATCGCCGGGGTGATGGCTGCTGGGACGTTCTACGACCCGGAGCTGATCGCTGCGACGTACTGGGACCTGCACGTCGAGGGGAGTGGTCCGCCTGACCGGTGGCGCGCCGAGGTGATCTACACCGATCAGGGCGGGAAGTCACCCGCACGGGGGACGGAATAGGCGAGCGGGGCGCGTATGTTCGCAGGTACGTCGGGTCACCGGTAACCCCGGGCCCCACCTATAGCCGCTTCGAGCGTGCAACTCGCCGAGAGGCGTTCCGGTGGCCTGACGGCCAGTGCAGACAGCACGCGAGGGCGGTCCCTGCCGGGATCGCCCTCGCGTGCTTGCTGACCTCGACCTACTTGTGAGCGGCGTCGAACTTCGCCACGACCTCGGCCGAGATGCGGCCACGCTCGCTGACCTTGACCTTGTTGCTCTTCGCCCAGGCGCGGATCTCGGCGGTGCGGTTCGTGCCGCCCGCTGCGCGCTTGGGTGACGAGCCACGACGGCCGCCGCGGCCACCGACCTTGCGAGCGGCGCCGACGTACGACGCGAACGCGTCGCGAAGCTTGGCCGCATTCTTGCCCGACAGGTCGATCTCGTAGGACACGCCGTCCAACGAGAAGCCGACCGTCTCGACTGCTGCTCCCCCGTCGATGTCGTCGACCAGAATGACCTGGACCTTCTGTGCCACGTGAGCTCCCGACCTAGATAAATGTGCGGAAGGGACGGGCGTCCCTGACCCGGACCTCACGACGCATCCGGTTCCTAGTGCGTCATCCAACGGGGATTGCGCTGAAAAATCAAATCAACGCGCGCACTGGATTGTATTTGATCACAGCTTGAGGAGCATCCGGACATTTCCCAGGGTGTTCGGCTTCACGCGTTCAAGATCAAGGAACTCAGCGACACCCTCGTCGTAGGACTGAAGGAGTTGTTCGTACACGTCGTGCGGAACAGGTGCGCCTTCGATCTCGACGAATCCGTGCCGGCCGAAGAACGCGGTCTCGAAAGTCAGGCAGAAGACGCGCTCCACGCCGACCGCGCGCGCCTGCTCCAGCAGCCCTTCCAGGACACGGTGCCCGATCCCGACGCCGCGCAATTCCGGGTCCACCGCAACTGTACGAACCTCCGCGAGGTCCTCCCACAGCACATGCAAGGCGCCACAGCCGACGACCCGGCCGTCCAGGTCTGCGACGAAGAACTCTTGCACGTCCTCAAAAAGCGTCACTGTCGCCTTGGAGAGCAGACGCCGGTCGTCGGCATACGTGTCGACCAGGCGTCGGATGTCGCGGACGTCCGCGGTACGCGCCCGCCGCACCACCACGCCGTTCACTGCGGCTTCACCAGCGGAAAGAGGATCGTCTCCCGAATTCCGAGCCCGGTGAGTGCGATGAGCAACCGGTCGATCCCCATCCCGACCCCACCGGTCGGCGGCATGCCGTACTCCAGTGCACGCAGGAAATCCTCGTCGAGCGGCATGGCTTCGACGTCGCCGCCGGCAGCGAGTCCGGCCTGCTCGACCAGTCGTTCCCGTTGGACCACCGGGTCGACGAGCTCGGAGTATCCGGTGGCGAGCTCGAATCCGGCGACGTAGAGATCCCACTTCTCGACGGTCCCGGGCTTGCTCCGGTGCTCACGAACCAGTGGAGAGGTGTCAAGGGGGAAGTCACGGACGAAGGTCGGTCCGGAGAATGTCTTGATCACCAGGTGCTCGAATAGCTCCTCGACCAGCTTGCCGTGAATCGCCTTCGGGTCGTACGAAACTCCGGCGGCGTCCGCAAGCCCGCGCAGCTCCCCGATCGGCGTACGCGGGGTGATGTCGCGGCCCAGCGCTTGCGAGAGCGACTCGAACATCGACACCTGCGCCCAGCTGCCCGACAGGTTGTGGACCGACCCGTCCTGATGGGTCACCACCAACGAGCCCACCGTCGCCAGCGCCGCCTCCTGCACCAGCTCGCGGGTGAGGGTCGCGACCGAGTCGTAGTCCCCGTACGCCTCGTAGAACTCAAGCATCGCGAACTCGGGGCTGTGCGTGGAGTCGGCACCCTCGTTGCGGAAGTTCCGGTTGATCTCGAAGACCTTGTCGATCCCCCCGACCACGCAGCGCTTGAGGAAGAGCTCGGGTGCGATGCGCAGGAACAGGTCGATGTCGTAGGCGTTGGCGTGGGTCACGAACGGACGGGCGGACGCGCCACCCTGCAGCGTCTGCAGCATCGGGGTCTCGACCTCGAGGAACCCGCGTCGCTCGAACGAGTCGCGCAGCGAGCGCACCGCGGCGATCCGGAACCTGGCATTGCGGCGGGCCTCCGGGCGCACGATGAGGTCCACGTACCGCTGCCTGACCCGCGCCTCCTCCGACAACGGCCGGTGGTCCACCGGGAGCGGGCGCAGCGCCTTCGACGTGATGGCCCAGCGGTCGGCCAAGACCGAGAGCTCGCCGCGGCGCGAGGAGATGACCTCGCCCTCCACCCCGACGTGGTCGCCGATGTCCACGAGCGCCTTCCACGTCGCGAGCGACTCCGCACCGAGCCGGTCGAGGGAGAGCATCACCTGGAGCTCGGCGCCGTCGCCGTCGCGGAGAGTGGCGAAGCACAGCTTGCCGCCGTTGCGTACGAACAGGACCCGGCCGGTCACCGCCACCCGGACCCCCGTCGCGGTGTCGACAGCCAGCTCGGGGTACGCCTCCTTGACCTGCGCCAGGGTGTGCGTACGCGGGAAGCCCAGCGTGTACGGCTCCACGCCCGAGTCGAGGAGGCGCAGTCGCTTCTCGCGCCGGATCCGCAGCTGCTCGGGCAGGTCGTCGGCCTCGGAGTCAGGGCGGGAAGGCGGCGGGGAGCTCATGGGGTCAAGGCTACCGACGGCGCGGTACGGGTCAGGCGTTGCGCTCGTAGACCAGGCGCAGGCCGACCAGGGTGAGGTCGGGGTTGTGGTGGGTGATCGTCTCGGACTCGGCGACCACGATCGGGGCGAGCCCGCCGGTCGCCACCACCGCGGTCACCGGACCGATCTCGGCGACGATGCGGCGGACCAGCCCGTCCACCTGTCCCGCGAATCCGTAGAGCACGCCGGACTGCAGGCACTCCACCGTGTTCTTGCCGATGACCGAGCGCGGCCGGACCAGCTCGACCTTGCGCAGCTGGGCAGCGCGCGCGGCGAGGGCGTCGACCGAGATCTCTATCCCGGGGGCCAGCGACCCGCCGAGGAACTCTCCGCGGGCCGAGACCACGTCGAAGTTGGTCGAGGTCCCGAAGTCCACGACGATCGACGGCCCACCGAAAAGGTGGTGTGCCGCAAGGGTGTTGACGATCCGGTCCGCGCCGACCTCCTTGGGGTTGTCGGTGAGCACGGGCACCCCTGTCTTGGTCCCCGGCTCGACGATGACGGTGGGCAGGTGCCCGTAGTAGCGGGCGAGCATGCCACGCATCTCCCGCAGCACCGCGGGTACCGTCGAGCACAGCGCGATCGCGGTCACCGGGGGCGAGCTGGCGAGCAGGCCGCTGAAGGTCAGCGCCATCTCGTCGCCGGTCATCCGGGCATCGGTCTTGATCCGCCACGAGTCCTCGAGCTCGGCCCCGTCGAACAGGCCGAGCACGGTGTTGGTGTTCCCCACGTCGATGGCCAGCAGCATCAGCGGTGCTCCCTCAGGTCCAGTCCGATGTCGAGCACAGGTGCGGAGTGCGTGAGCGCACCCACCGCGATGTAGTCCACGCCGGTCTCGGCGACTGCTCGGGCGGTGTCCAGCGTCAGGCCGCCGCTGGCCTCCAGCCGGGCCCGCCCGGCAGTGATCTGGACGGCCTCGCTCATCAGCGCCGGGGACATGTTGTCGAGCAGGACGAGGTCGGCGCCAGCGTCCAGCGCCGTCCGCAGCTGCGCCAGCGAGTCCACCTCCACCTCGACCGGCAGCCCCGGCCACATCGCCCGTACAGCCGCGAACGCCTCGGCCACCCCGCCGGCCGCCACGACGTGGTTGTCCTTCACCAGTGCCGCGTCCGACAGCGACATCCGGTGGTTGACGCCACCGCCGCAGCGCACCGCGTACTTCTCCAGGGCCCGAAGCCCGGGCGTGGTCTTGCGGGTGTCACGGACCGCGGCGGCGGTGCCGGCGACTGCATCGGCCCACTGCCGCGTCGCCGTCGCCACCCCGGACAGGTGGCACAGCAGGTTGAGCGCCGTCCGCTCGCCGGTGAGCAGGTCACGGGTACGACCGCTGACCGACAGGAGTACGTCGCCGGGGCGCACGAGGTCCCCGTCGGCGGCCGCCGTCCGCTGGACCCGTACGTCGCCGGCGGCCTCCATCACCGCCTCGGCCACCGCCAGGCCGGCGACCACGCCAGAGCCGCGGACCACGAAGTCCGCGGTCGACTCCTGGCCCGCCGGGACCGTCGCCGCCGAGGTCACGTCGATGCCGCCGGCGAGGTCCTCCGCGAGCGCCGCGCGGACCAGCGCCTCGACCGCGGCGGGGTCGAGCTCAGCCGCCGCCAACCGCGCCGTCAGATCCGGGGAGAGCGTCACGCGATCTCCTCGACCCGAGTCATCAGTGGCGTCGGCGGCTGGTAGTCGAGCTCCAGGCCAGTACCGAGCTCGCGCGGGCTCAGCCGGCCGACCAGGTGCCCGCCCCAGCGCGCGTCGTCGCGCGCGGGGAAGTCCTCGCGCCAGTGGCTGCCGCGGGTCTCCTCGCGTTCCCGGGCGGCGGCCGCCACGAACGTGGCGACGGTGTGCAGGTTGGTCGCCTCCCAGGCAGCGGTGCTCGGCTCCTCCGTCGTCAGCAGGCGCAGCTCCACCAACCTGCCCAGGGTCCGACCGAGGCTCTCCCGGCTGCGCAGCACCCCGGCCCCGTCGGTCATCGTGGCGGCGACGTGCTCGCGGATCGCGGCGTCGTACAGCAGCTCGGGCCGCAGGTCGGCCACCGGCTCACGGTCCGCCGGTAGCGAGCGGGCCAGGTCGGCACCGATCCGCTCGGCGAAGACCAGCCCTTCGAGGAGGGAGTTGGAGGCCAGCCGGTTCGCCCCGTGAACTCCGGTGCAGGCGCACTCCCCGCACGCGAACAGCCCCGGGACGCTGGTGCGCCCGTCGATGTCGGTACGTACCCCGCCGCTGGCGTAGTGCGCGGCCGGTGCGACCGGGATCAGGTCACCGATCGGGTCGACCCCGTGGGCCCGGCAGGACTCCAGGATGGTGGGGAAGCGGTGCGCCCACATCTGCTCGCCGAGGTGGCGCCCGTCCAGCCACACGTGCGGCTCCCCGGTCTCGCGCATCCGGCGCATGATGGCCTTGGCCACGACGTCGCGTGGCGCGAGGTCGGCCAACGGGTGCTCGCCGACCATGAAGCGCCGCCCCGAGTCGTCGACCAGGAAGGCACCTTCGCCGCGCACTGCCTCCGACACCAGCGGTTGCTGGCCACGCGCCGCCGGACCCAGCCACAGCACTGTCGGGTGGAACTGGACGAACTCCATGTCGGCGACGGCGGCCCCGCCGCGCAGGGCCAGGGCCACCCCGTCCCCGGTGGAGACGATCGGGTTCGTGGTCTGCGAGAAGATCTGGCCGAGGCCGCCGGTGGCCAGCACGACCGCCCGGCCCAGCGCAGCCCCCACGCCCTCCTCGCTGCCCTCGCCCATCACGTGCAGGGTGATCCCGGCCGCGCCGCCGTCGGCCCCGCGGAGCAGGTCGAGCGCCAGCGCGTTCTCGATGACCTCGATCGAGGCGTCGGCGCGGACCGCCGCAACCAGCGCCCGCGAGACCTCGGCACCGGTGGCGTCGCCACCGGCGTGCGCGATCCGGTTGCGCAGGTGGCCGCCCTCGCGGGTCAGCGCCAGCTCCCCGTCGTCGTCGTGGTCGAAGCCAGCGCCTCGGGCGATCAGCCGGCGTACGGCGGCCGGTCCCTCGGTGACGAGCACGCGCACCGCCGCCTCGTCGCAGAGCCCGACCCCCGCGACCAGGGTGTCCTGCAGGTGCTGCGCGGGGGTGTCGCCCTCGCCCAGCGCGGCGGCGATCCCGCCCTGCGCCCACCTGGTCGAGCCGGACTCAAGCGCGGC
>JANYIP010000256.1 GCA_025361995.1 Streptomycetales bacterium
ACCTCGTGCAGCTCGAAGCCGGGGGTCTCCCAGGCCGTCGGCAGCAGGTAGTCCATGTAGTTGGCGCCGACGCAGTTGCCCTCGGCGTCGAAGGTGATGAACTGCATGCTGGCCATGGCGAAGGCCTCGGTCAGCCCACCCATGATCTGGCCCTCGACGATCATCGGGTTGATGCGTACGCCGCAGTCGTCGACGGCCACCACGCGAAGCACGTCCCAGACACCGGTCTGCGGGTCCACCTCGACCGTGGCGATGTAGAGGCCGAACGGCCAGGTGAGGTTGGGCGGGTCGTAGTAGGAGACGTTCTCCAACCCCGGCTCCATGCCGTCAGGCATGTTGCTGTACGCCGCCATCGCGCACTCCTGGATGGTGACGCCGCGGTCAGGGGCGCCGCGGACGTAGAAGCGTCCCAGCTCCCACTCGACGTCCTCCTCGGAGACCTCTAGCAGGTGTGCGGCGAGCTTGCGGGCCTTGGCCCTGATCTTGCGCGACACCATCGCGACGGCCGCGCCGGCGACCGGGGTGCTCCGCGAGGCGTACGTCCCCATCCCGAACGGGGCGGTGTCGGTGTCGCCCTCCTCCACCGTCACGTCCTCGGCGGGCAGGCCCAGCTCGTGCGCGACGATCTGCGCCCAGGTCGTCTCGTGGCCCTGGCCCTGGGACTTCGCGCCGGTCCGCAGGATCGCCTTGCCGGTCATGTGCACGCGGAGCTCGGCGGAGTCGAACATCTTGATCCCGAGGATGTCGTACTCGCGGCTGTTGCCCGCGCCGAGCGGCTCCGTCATCGACGAGATGCCGATGCCGAGCAGCCGCCCGCGCTTCTTGGCCTCCTCCTTCTCTTTGAGGAAGTCCTGGTAGCCGATCGCCGCGAGCCCCACGTCGAGGCACTTGCCGTACTGCCCCGAGTCGGTGAGGAACCCGAAGGGCGTGCGGTGCGGGAAGTCGTCGTCACGCACGAAGTTGGCGCGGCGGAACTCGGCCTGGTCCATGCCCAGGTCGTTGGCCGCGGCGTGCACCATGCGTTCCTGGAAGAACATCGCCTCGGTCACCCGAAACGAGCACCGGTACGCGACCCCGCCGGGCGCCTTGTTGGTGTACATCCCCCGCGCCGTGAGGTGCGCGGCCGGGATGTCGTAGCAGGCGAAGGTCGAGTGCATCAGGCCGATCTTGAACTTGCTCGGCTGGGCGTCGCTGAAGAACGCGCCGTGGTCGGCGTCGGTGTGCATCCGGACGCCGAGGATCTTGCCGTCGCGGCGCAGCGCCATCTCGCCCTTGAGGTAGACGTCGCGGCCGAACCCGGTCGAGATCAGGTTGCCCGACTTGTCCTCGATCCACTTCACCGGACGCTCGAGCAGGATCGACGCGAGGATCGACATCACGTAGCCGGGGTAGACGGGCACCTTGTTGCCGAAGCCCCCGCCGAGGTCCGGCGAGACGATCCGGATCATGTGCTCGGGGATCTCCGCGACCAGCGAGACGGCAGCCCGGATGATGTGCGGCGCCTGCGAGGTCATGTAGACGGTGAGCTTGGACGTCGCCCGGTTGTAGTCGGCGATCGACCCGCAGCACTCCAGCGGAGACGGGTGCGAGCGCGGGTAGTGCAGCTCGAGCTTGGACACGAGGTCCGCCTGCTCGAACGCGCGGTCGGTGCCGGCCCTGTCCCCCACCTCCCAGTCGTACACGACGTTGTCGTGCTGGTTCTCCTTGTCGTCGCGGATGATCGGCGCGCCCTCGGCCATCGCCTGGGTCGGGTTGACGATCACCGGCAGCGGCTCGTAGTCGACGACGATCGCCTCGCAGGCGTCCTTGGCGATGTACGGGTCGTCGGCGATGACGCAGGCGACCTCCTGGCCCTGGAAGCGCACCTTGTCCGTCGCAAGCACGGCTTGGGTGTCGTAGGAGAGCGTCGGCATCCAGGCCAGGTTGCGCGTCGCCATCATCTCGCCGGTCATCACCAGGCGTACGCCGGGGATCTCCCACGCCTTGCTCGCGTCGATGGACCGGATCCGTGCGTGGGCCAGCGGGCTGCGCAGGATCTCCATGTGCAGCATCCCCGGCAGCACGATGTCGTCGACGTAGTTGCCCTTGCCGCGGATGAACCGGTCGTCCTCGACCCGCTTGCGGCTCGCGCCCATCCCACCGATCTTGATCTCGTCCAGTGCAGTCACGTCGCTGGCTCCTTCTACTCTGCGCTGGCGGACTGGGACTGGAGCTTCTTGGCGGCCCAGAGCACAGACTTGACGATGTTCTGGTAGCCGGTGCAGCGGCACAGGTTGCCGGACAGCGCCCAGCGCACCTCGTCCTCGGTGGGGTCGGGGTTCTCCCGCAGCAGCGCCGTCGCGGCGAGCATCATCCCCGGCGTGCAGAAACCGCACTGCAGGCCGTGCTCGTCCTTGAAGCCTTCCTGGACCGGGTGCAGCTCGCTCGCCGTGGCGAGCCCCTCGACCGTGGTCACCTCGTGACCGTCGGCCTGCACCGCGAGCATGGTGCAGCTCTTGATCGCCTTGCCGTCGAACAGCACCGTGCAGGCCCCGCAGTTCGAGGTGTCGCAGCCAGTGTGCGTGCCGGTCAGCCGGAACCCCTGCCGGATCAGGTGGGCGAGCAGCAGCCGTGGCTCGACCTCGGCCACCCGCTTCTCACCGTTCAGGGTGATCGTCACCCGTCGTACAGGTACGTCCGACGCCGGTTCGGGTCTGATCTCCTCGTACAGGCTGCTCACGTCAGGCCGCCTTCTGGGTCGCGTCGGTGATGCGGGTCAGGATGCGTACGACGAACGTGTGCACGACATGACGCTTGTAGTCGGCGCTGCCGCGGTGGTCGGTCCGTGGCCGGGCGGCCTGCGCTGCCAGCTCGGCAGCGGACTCGATGGTGTCCCTGGTCAGCGCCTTGCCGACGAGGGTGCGGCCGGCCTCAGCGGCATCGATCGTCGATCCACCGACCCCGGTCAGCGCGATCCCCGCTCGAGTCACCAGCTCGCCGGAGGTCTCGATCGCGACGGCCACCCCGACCGTCGCGAAGTCGCCGACCCGGCGTTCGAGCTTGAGGTAGCCGCCGGCAGCGGTCCCCTTCGCCGCCGGGATCACAGTCTCGACCGCGATCTCGTCGTACGCCAGGACGTTCTGGAACGGGCCGCTGACGAAGTCCGCGACGGCGATCGACCGACGCCCGTTCGGGCCCTGCGCGACGACCCGGCCGCCGAGCGCGGTCACCACGGACGCCCAGTCGCCCTGCGGGTCGGCGTGGCAGAGGGAGCCCACCAGGGTGCCGCGGTTGCGGACGATGGGGTCGGCGATGAGCGGGGCGGCCGCAGCCATCGTCGGCTGGTGGGCCACCAGGATCGAGGATCGCTCGAGCTCGGCGTGCCGGCACAGCGCGCCGATGTGGAGCGAACCGTCCGGGTCCTCCCGCAGGTATCGCAGGCTGGCGATGTTGTTGATGTCGACCAGCATCTCGGGCGCGGCGAAGCGCAGCTTGAGGAGCGGGACCAGGCTCTGGCCACCGGCAAGGACCTTCGCCTCGCCCCCTCCCGCGTGCAGCAGGTCGATCGCTTCGTCGAGCGAGCTCGGGGCCTCGTAGCTGAACCGCGAGGGGTACATCCGGCCTCCTGGGGACGCTGGTGCTGCCGGGTCAGGGCTGGCTGGCGGACGGGGGGTCGGTGCTGGGGCGCAGGGGTGCTGCTGGTGCGGAGAGCGGATCCCGTACGGCGACGGGGAGGCTGTCCTCTTCAGGATCCGGCCGAGGCTCCTGGTGCGGGGGCCAAGGCCCTTGCACCGGCTGGCCGGCGATCTTGAGCCAGTCGATCAGCGCAGGCCACGCCCAGACAGTCGGGCTCTTGCCGGTCTTCGGCGCGTTCTCGACCAGCTCGTACAGCCGCGGGTTGCCCTGACTGTGACCGCTCGACTCAACCGCCATGACCCGCCTCCCTGAACGGAGCCCCTGGTGGGGTCTGGCACCGTCGTTGGTGGCGTCATCGTGCATCCCCTGCCGCGGGACCGCAATAGCCCGATAAGCGAATGCTTAGGGAGGCTCCTAGCTCCAGAGCGTCACGTGGATGAACGGCTTGAACCGGCCGGGCAGCACCCCAGTGCCACGCAGCATCGCGTGGATGGCGTCGGGGCGGGTGACGAACCGGGCCAGCTCGGCGGCGACCGGCGACGTGGTCGGCTCGGCGAGGGTGAGGATGCTCCAACCGCCCTGCGCCTGCAGGGTGGGGCCGGTGATGCGTCGCAGGTGACCGTTCGCCAGGTCGGCGGAGACCGCGAACGACAGAGCGAGCGCCACCCCGGCTCCCCGCTTGGCCTGGTCGAGGGCCGCGGCGTGGCTCTGGAAGATCTGCATGCGGTCCTCGGGGACGTTGAGCCGCCGCAGGAGACCGGGAATGACACCCGTGGCCGTGGCCGCTGACGGCCCGAGCAGCCAGGTGTGCTCGCGCAGCTCCCTGGGGCTGGGCTGGATCGTCGCCAGCCGATGCGTCGGGCTCGTGACGGCGACGACCTGGTAGTTCAGGAAGTGGGTGCTCGCGATCGACGGGTCGAGGCCAGGCGGGTGCGGGCCGATGGCGACGTCGACAGTCCGCGAGAGCAGCATCGACGCGAAGTCGCTGGGGGCGTGGTCGCTGAGCTCGACATCCAGGTCCTTGGCGCGCTGCGAGAACAGCTCGAGCAGCCCAGGAGCGGCGTGCTCCGCAAACATCGTCGAGGCGGCGATGCGGAGCAGCCGGTGACCGCTGCCAGCTTGGCTGACCTCACGGATGGTCTGATCCTGCAGCCCGAGGATCTCCGACGCCCGGCTCGCCAGCCGAAGACCTCCTGGAGTGAACGACAGACCGGCGGAGGTGGGGATGAACAGCTTGTCCCCGAGCTCCTTGCGCAGCTGCGCGATGTGCAGCGAGACCGCAGGCTGCGAGACCTCGAGCTCCGCCGCGGCCCGCTTGACCGAGCCGAGACGCACCACGGCTGCGAAGGCACGCAGCTGGGTCGGCGTCACGCCCATCCCTTCTCGGCGTCAGGCTCGCCATCCCTGGTCAGGGCCCTCATCCTAGGCGGGCCCTGCTTGCCTTCCCGGCCGCTGAAGACAGCGGCCGATACCCTCGACCGGGTGAGGGGCCCCCGGGACGTGATCGCACCGGCGCGGCTGGGGACCACGTTCCGCTGGTTGCTCGCATCCTCGTGGGTATCGAACATCGGCGACGGTTTCTCCCTCGCCGCAGGACCGCTGCTCATCGCCTCCCGCACCCACGACCCGATCCTGGTCGCGCTGGCTGCCTTCATGCAGTGGGTGCCCGGCTTCACGCTCGGGCTGTACGCCGGCGCACTCGCGGACCGGTTCGACCGCCGCGCCCTGGTCGTCGCCACGAACCTGCTACGCGCGGCCGCCCTCGCTGGGTTGACCGCGGCCATCGTCGTGCATGCCGCGAACGTCTGCGTGGTCCTGGGGGCGCTCTTTCTGCTCGGGACCGCCGACACGTTCGGCGACAGCGCCTCTCGCGCGATCCTGCCGATGATCGTCGACAGGCAGGAC
>JANYIP010000261.1 GCA_025361995.1 Streptomycetales bacterium
GCGGCGGACGGCGCCTTCGTGCCGGTCGAAGCAGCCTTCGGGTACGACCCGGGCGATCCCTTCGCCGTACGCGCCGAGTTCCGCCTCGACGTGGACGGAGAACCCGTCGTCTGGGTGTTCGCCCGGGACCTCATCACGCAGGGACTCGAGGCGCCGGCCGGCCAGGGCGATGTCGCACTGTGGCCGTCGCGGTCGCGCGGCGAGCCCGTCGTCTGCCTGGCGTTGTCCTCCCCCGCAGGCCAGGCACTGCTGGAGTGCCGCCGCGAGGATCTCGAGGAGTTCTTGGAGCAGACTCTGGACACCGTCCCGGCCGGAGACGAGAGCCGACACCTCGACATGGACACCCCCATCGACCGCCTGCTCGAAGGCTCCTAGCAGCTCACCCGTTCCAGGAGCTCACGGGTCCTGGTCGGCGCCGGACCGCTCGGCGAACGTCGCCACCGCCTCCAGCGTGACCGGACCGTCCACGGCGTACGTCCGGCCGTCGACCGCGTGCACGGGTTGCACATCTCGCGTCGACGAGGTGATGAACACCTCGGTCGCCTCGTCCAGCACGGTGACGTCGAGCTCGGCCTCGACCGCCCCGCTCCACTCGATCATCAGCGCGCGGGTCACCCCGGCCAGGCAGCCGCTGGACAGCGCCGGCGTGAGCAGCCGCCCGTCGACGACGACGAACACGTTCGAACCGGTTCCCTCGCAGAGGTGGTCCCGTGTGTCCAAGAACAAGGCCTCCGCGGCGCGGCGCTCCTTCGCGTACGCGAGGGCCACGACGTTCTCCGCGTACGACGTCGTCTTCGCGCCGGCCACCGCGGAACGCTCGTTGCGGGCCCACGGCACGGTCGCCAGTGCAGCGCTCCCCGGCCAGTGCGAAGCGGGTCCGGCCACGAGCAGCACGGTCGGGCCGGCCGTACCCCGCTCCGTACCCGCCGGGCCGTCACCTCCGGTGACCGTGATTCGCAGCCGGCCGACGTGTCCCGGAAGGTGCGCCGCCAGCAGCTCGTCGGCGGCCTTGCGCAGGTCCGAGTCGTCCGGAGCGGCCAGCCCAAGCCGAGCCGCGGACTCGCGCAGCCGGGTCAAGTGCCGGGTCATCGCGAACGGGACCCCGCCGGTCACCTTCATCGTCTCGAAGACGCCGTCGCCGACCGTCAGGCCGTGGTCGCGCACGGAGATCCGGGCGCCGTCGGCGTCCAGCACCGAACCGTCGAGCCACACCTTCACAGCCGTACCTCCTCGGCGGCGACCGCCAGCAGACGGCGCGCCTTCAGCTCCGTCTCGGCCCACTCACCGTACGGGTCGGAGCCCCAGGTGATGCCGGCCCCGGTACCGAACTTGAGCGTGTCGCCCTCAGCCCAGAAGGTACGGATCCCCACCGCCAGCTGGGCCGACCCGGCGTCGGCGTCCACCCAGCCGATCGCCCCGCAGTAGATGCCCCGTCCCGTCGGTTCGAGCCCGTCGATGATGCGGAGCGCGCTCGACTTCGGCGCACCCGTCACCGAGCCCGGGGGGAACGTCGCGGCCAGGATCTGCGGCCAGCCGATGCCCTCACGCAGCTCGCCTCGGACCGTCGAGACCAGGTGGACCAGCCCCGGGTGCTGCTCCAGGCTTAGCAGGTGCGGCACGGTCACCGATCCCGGCGTACAGATCTGGCCCAGGTCGTTGCGTACCAGGTCGACGATCATGATGTTCTCGGCCTCGTCCTTGGGCAGCAGGTCCGCCGCCGTCCGGCCGGTGCCCTTGATCGGGCCGGACTCGACCACCCGTCCGCGGCGGCGCAGGAACAGCTCCGGCGACGCCGTGGCCACGTTCACTCCGTGGTCGGGCAGTCTCAGGAGCCCGCCATGGGGCGACGGGTTCCCGGTGGCCAGCAGGGCGGCAAGGCCTGCGATGTCCGACCCCGCAGGCATCGGCGCCGAGAGCACCCGGCACAGGTTCGCCTGGTACACGTCCCCGGCCGCGATCCGCTGTCGGATCGCCTCCACACCGGCTTCGTACGCGGCCTGGTCCATCGAGCTCGACCAGACGCGTGTCGGGACCCCCGGCCAGCACGCCGTCGGCAGCGGAGCCTGGCGTACGTTGCTGAAGCGCGCCGCCGTGAGCTGCCCCTCGTAGGTCAGCGCCACCGCCCACCACCCGCCCCCGTCGAGCGCCGCCGGGTCGTGGGAGACCTCCACGAGCCCGGTCGCGAGCCAGCCGCGGAACCACGCAGCCGGGGTCCCCGGGGGCGCTTCGTCGACGGATGCGGCCACGGACAGATCATGCCGGTGCCAGGCACTGGCGGACGCATCCGCTTTGGAGCGGTTCCGCCGGATCGGCTATGGTGGGCGCTTCGCGACGGGGTCTTCCTCGCTCGTGGTGCGGACGTAGCGCAGCTGGTAGCGCATCACCTTGCCAAGGTGAGGGTCGCGGGTTCGAATCCCGTCGTCCGCTCGGAGAGGTCGCGTCGATCGGCCTTGTTCCGGTGGAGTGGCCGAGAGGCGAGGCAACGGCCTGCAAAGCCGTGTACACGGGTTCAAATCCCGTCTCCACCTCGTACGACAGGTTAGGGATGGGTTCGGCAGAGCACAGCACGGGCGATTGGCGCAGTCTGGTAGCGCGCTTCCCTGACACGGAAGAGGCCACAGGTTCAAGTCCTGTATCGCCCACAAGCGAAACCCCTTGCTACGTAAGGGGTTTCTCGCTCTTCCAAGGGTCCCCGCGCCACTTTGCGCGCCACGCGGGCGCACGGAGCCCGGGAGGGCGTCTGCACGGAGAATGGCGTCGTGTCCGCTCGAAGGACCAGGACAGGTGGACCCTAGCCAGCCCCACTGGATGGGTGTAGACCGATGGACAGGCGAAGGCACCCCCACTCGCCGGGCCTATCGGCCCTTTCGGGGAAAGAGGAGTTTGCAATGAGGAAGTCCCTCATGGCCGCAGTCCTGGTGGGAGTCGCCGGGCTCGGCCTGCTCGCATCGGGCATCGCCAGCGCGAGCAGCGTCCCGCAGAGCCCGCCCTACAGCGCCTCGTCCTCAGACGGCGGCACCTGCGGCAACCAGTGGGCCGTCGACCTGTATAACCGGGTCTTCACCCAGCCCGCTGCCGACCCCGCTAGCAACTACGCCATCGTGGAGTACTACCACAACGGGCACTTCTCCACCACCGCCGGGTTCAGCAATGGTGCTTGTGACGGAGGTACTGCCACCGGCCACATGGTCACGGAGGGCCTGTGGGGCACGTTTACCGGCAACGACCACCTCTTCATCCAGCATGGCACCTTCACCGCTGGTGATGGCACCTGCAACGGCCACCCGACCTCGGACCCTAGCAACCCATGTACCACCGCGTCCTATGTCGCCTATCACTACGGTGCTGCGGCCACCATCACCGACACCGGCTACTTCTTCTACTACCACACCGCCGACAAGAAGGCCCTCGGCAAGTGGTGGAAGGAGTACAGCGCGACCGGTGCCACCGAGACTGACACCGGAGACATCTACACCTCCTAGTGGCGTACCGAAGCGCTCCTGCTCTGCATGATTTCGATGCTGAGCAGGAGCGCATCTGCGCCCGACCGGGCCTGCCGATCGCTGCAGCCCAAGTCTTGGCTTGCCGATCGATGGGTCGAGGTCGTAGCCCGTCGCCGCGATCAGCCCGGTGATCCCAGCCCTCTGCGCCGTCAACGCACCTCGTGCCAAGGTGACTCCGTGTGCATCGTTCACGCCACCAAGGCACTCCTCGGTCGTGTCGGCCTCACCGACCCCGCAAGTGAGGTGGAATCGACGACACTGCTTGGTCCCTGGTTCGCCACCATCGCCACGGGAAGGGCTCAGATCGCGCTCCTCGTGAACGAGGCCACCTTGCTGCCGGTCCTCCTTCCCCTTGCCCCATCGCGATCGCTGTTCCGTCGGTTTCCCACCGCACTGGCGGACGTGCTGGCGGCCCACGGAATGAGCAAGGGAGTCATCGACGCCGAACTGGTCGCGATGAGCGAAGGCGTTACGCGCAGGACGGCGAACCGCAGCATGGTCGGCATGCTCGTCGAGTTCACCTTCTTGACCGGCCACCACCGCCGGGAAGCTCCTGGTCTCGACCTGACGCAGTTGTCCGTCGACCTGGCCCGAACACCGTGCAGCCCGCTCTGCAAGCTCCACGTCAGTCCGGACAGGGAACTCGCGGCCTACGTCGCCGAGCGCAGCTGACGACCGGAGGGTTTCGAGCGCGCGTGACCGCAGGTTTGCCGCAAGCCAGACCGGTAACCAAGGCGGTTATGACGCCACCATCTGGTAGAGACCGCCGTCGAGCGTGGTGGCCCAGATCTCCTTGGACGCGTCCGTGCCGAAGGACGTGACATGGGTGAGGTGCCCGGCCGCGCTGAGGATGCCGTTGGCCGAGTTGAGGGTCCACACGCTGCCGGTGATGTAGTCACCGACGACGTACCGCGGCCCCATCAGCGGCTGGTAGCGGGCCCCTCGGTAGACGACTCCCCCGATCAGCGCCTCGGCGGTGGGGTGAGCGACGACGGCGATCGGCGCCTTGTACGCGACTCCGGCCAGGCAGCGGCTGGCGTTGTAGGTCGAGTTGCCCTCCCTGCACGACCAGCCGAAGTTGTAGCCGCGTGCACCCGCGGTGGTCAGGTCGATCTCCTCGTACCGGTCCTGGCCGACGTCAGCGACGTAGAGGCTGCCGAGCGACGGGTCGA
The DNA here is from genome assembly GCA_025361995.1 of Streptomycetales bacterium. Taxonomy (GTDB): domain Bacteria; phylum Actinomycetota; class Actinomycetes; order Prado026; family Prado026; genus JANYIP01. The sequence goes on from JANYIP010000261.1 coordinate 4,676, forward strand.
AGGAGAAGCGCCATGGGTTGCGGAAACCGATGTCCCAGATCTCAGGCGCCGCACCAGCGGTGTGCACGTAGGGGTTGTCGGCCGGCACGCAGTAGTAGGTGTGCGGCGCGCACGGGTGGTAGATGTCGATGCGCAGGATCTTGCCGGTGAGCGAGGTGATGTTCTGCGACTTGTCGACCGGATCGCCCTCCCCTCCACCGTCGCCGGTGGACACGTAGAGGTCGAGGTCCGAGCCGAACGCGAGGTCACCGCCGTTGTGGTTGGTGTACGTCGGGTGCGGGATCACCATGACGATCCCCTCGGTGGCCGACGAGACCGTCGCCTGGGTCTCAGTCGCCGGCCGGACTCGCGAGACGACCAACGCACCGTCCGACCGGGTGTAGGTGATGAAGAAGAGCGGCGCCGTACGGAAGCCGGGCCACACGGCGATGCCGAGGAGGCCCTGCTCGCCACCGCTGGCATTGACCCTGCTCCGCATGTCCAGATAGACGGACGCGTGGGTCTGCCCTGGCGTCCAGACCAGGACGCGGCCCAGCCGGTCGACGATGAACATCCGGCCGGTGCTGTCCGGGATCCCGACGACCTTGACGGCCTGGCCGAGGGCACCGACGCGCAAGGGGAAGCTGAGGTGCGGTGGGTGAGTCGCACCCGGTGCGGCCGACGCGCTCGACGAGGCCGCGACCAACGCTCCGACGACGAGCGCGGAGCTGGCGAGCAGTGCGCCCAGCTGGCGCCGAACGGACGGGCGCAGGCCCGTGTGGCGAGCTGCGGATGAGCGGTGCAGGCGAGCGTGGGACATGACTGCTCCTCGCGTCCGGTGGTCGAGATTGCGACCCTACCCCCGGCGCAGACGAGCGAACCTGAGGCCGCGCCGGTTCACCCGTGCGGCCCCGCTACTGCGGGGGCGTTGCCCGCTGGCTGAAGGACTTTGCCGCACGGACCAGCCGGCGCTGCGCCTTCCTCCCGGCCCGCAGCACGGGGTGCCGCTTGGGTGGCGGGGCAGGCACGGGGATCCAGCGAGGGTCGCTCTGGGCGAACCGGGTCTCCATGAGGAGCTCGCGCGTAGCCACAAGCCTGGCTCGGTTCTCACTCGCCGGGACCTCGACGGTCGGCCGCCGCAGGATGTAGCCGAACTCCTTGCTGCCCGGGACGTCCGACGACAGGACGAGCTCGACGATCTCGAACCCGCAGTCGAGCTCGCCGACCGCATGGTCCAGCACGGGAAAGAAGGTGTCCTCGGTCCAGCAGTGCACGTGCAGCGAGCGCGCCCGCTCGTGCTCGATGCGCGCTGCAAGCTCGGGGCCG
>JANYIP010000267.1 GCA_025361995.1 Streptomycetales bacterium
GGGCCTCTCGCGAGACCCGGGACCGGACGTGGCGGGTGAAGGATTCGAACCTTCGTAGGCTAAGCCGACGGATTTACAGTCCGCTCCCATTGGCCACTCGGGCAACCCGCCGTGTGCCGGTGCAGAATAGCGCAAGCACTCAGGCGCGACCCAACTCCGGCGAACGCCGACGAACACGAGGACCTCATGGCCGACGCAAGCTTCGACATCGTCTCCAAGGTCGACCGGCAGGAGGTCGATAACGCCCTGAACCAGGCCGGCAAGGAGATCGCGCAGCGATACGACTTCAAGAACGTCGGTGCGTCGATCGCCTGGTCGGGGGACAAGATCCTCATGGAGGCGAACTCGGAGGACCGGGTCAAGGCGATCCTGGACGTCTTCCAGGAGAAGCTGGTCAAGCGCGGCGTTTCGCTGAAGGCTCTGGACACCGGTGAGCCGCAGCTGTCCGGCAAGGAGTTCAAGCTCTCGTCCGAGCTCAAGGAAGGGCTCTCGCAGGAGAACGCCAAGAAGCTGGGCAAGATCATCCGGGACGAGGGACCGAAGAATGCCAAGGTCCAGGTGACCGGCGACGAGCTCCGGGTCAGCTCGAAGAGTCGCGACGACCTCCAGACGGTGATCGCCCTGCTCAAGGGCAAGGACCTCGACTTCGCCGTCCAGTTCGTCAACTACCGCTGACGGCAGGCTCTGGACCCGCCGTTCTCAGTGGTTGAGCTCGCGGGCCAGGGTCTGCAGGCGGGCGATCCGGGCGGCGATCGGCGGGTGGGTCGAGAAGAGCTGCGACATCCCGCGGGCGTTGAACGGGTTCGCGATCATCAGCGCGGACGTCGTCTGCACCGCCGGCGTCGGGGCGAGCGGCCGGTTGGCCGTACCCGCTTCGAGCTTGGCCAGCGCGGACGCCAGCGCCATCGGGTCGCGCGTCAGCAGCGAGCCGGACTGGTCGGCCTGGTACTCCCGCGACCGGCTGATCGACAGCTGGATCAGCGAGGCGGCGATCGGTCCGAGGAGCAGGACGAGCAGCGCTTCGAGCGGGTTGCCACGGTTGTTGTCGTTCCCGCCGCCACCCAGCCCGCCGCCGAAGAACCGCAGGAAGTACGAGAACTGGACGATCATCATGATGCCGCTCGCCAGCGTCGCGGCCACCGACGAGATCAGGATGTCGCGGTTGTAGACGTGCGACAGCTCGTGGCCCAGCACCCCGCGCAGCTCGCGCTCGTCCAGCAGAGCCAGGATGCCCTCGGTGCAGCACACGGCTGCGTGGGTCGGGCCCCGACCGGTGGCGAAGGCGTTCGGCGCTTCCGTCGGTGAGACGAACAGTCGCGGCATGGGCTGGCCGGAGGCCGACGACAGCTCCTGGACCACCTTGTACAGGACCGGCTGCTGGGCCGAGTCGACCGGGTACGCGTGCATGGAGCGCAGCGCCAGCTTGTCGCTGTTGAAGAAGGCGTACCCGTTGGTGGCCAGCGCGATGGCGAACGCGATGGTCACCCCGGAGCGACCGCCCAGCACACCGCCGATCACCATGATCAAGCCGGACAGCGCGGCCAGGAGGACCGCGGTCTTCAGCCCGTTCGTGTAGCGGTTCAAGCGAACTCCTCCGTGGGCGGATCTGCGTCACGCAGCCAGTGGTTCGACGCTGCCCTCACCGCTTCAACGCGGCTACCTCGCCCCGCTGTTCCTGGCCGCGGTCATCTCCTTGGTCTCCGCGGCACCTGCATCGGCCGCTGGCGGCGGGGGTACGAGGGCCAACCAGCCACCGAGGCGGTCCCGCTCGTGGGTGAGCTGACGGATGTCGAACTCGGCGTACCCGGGATCCGGCGCCCAGAAGAGGGCGTCGAAGGGGCACACGTCGATGCAGATGCCGCAGTACATGCAGAGCGAGAAGTCGATCGCGAAGCGGTCCAGGACGTTCCTGGTCCGCTCCCGGGCGGCGCGGGCCCCGGTGGGATCCGCGGGGGCGACCGCTGGTACCACCTCGGTGTGCGAGTCGATGACGATGCACCAGTCCGGGCACTCTTGCGCGCAGATCATGCAGGAGGTGCAGTTCTGCTCCAGGAGCGCGATCACGCCACGGCTGCGGGGTGTCGTCATGGGCGGCCCTGGTCCTTGGCGCCGGGCCACGGCCGCTCCAGCCGGGCCGCCAAGGCGAACTCCTTGCGCAGCGGCTGCCCCACGAACCCGTCGGGGAGCAGGAGCGGGACGAGGTTCGGGTGCCCGGTGAAGCCGATCCCGAACATCTCCGCCGTCTCGCGCTCGTGCCAGCTCGCGCCGGCGAAGACCCCGGTCGCGGTCGGCAGGCGGAGCGCGTCCAGCGGGACCCGGGTACGCACCAGCAGGTGAACGCCGGTGGTCGGGTCGGCGAGGTGGCACACCACAGCGCAGCCCGCCTCGAGCTCGTCCACCGCGGACAGCCAGTCGAAGAAAACCAGACCCACGACGTCGCGGGCTGCGGACAGGGCGGCGGTCCAGGCCGCCGCCGGCACGTCGACTGTCACGTCGCCGTACCCCTGCGAGACGTCGCCGCCGACCAGCTCAGCCAGCCGGCTGCCAGCGGCGACCGCCAGCGCCCTCATGGAGCCGCCGGCAGGGCCGCGATCGAGTCCCGCAGCATCTCGATCCCGTGCAGCAGTGCCTCCGGGCGGGGTGGGCAGCCAGGGACGTACACGTCGACGGGCAGGATCGCATCGACGCCCTTGGTCACGCAGTACGAGTCCCAGTACGGCCCGCCGCAGTTCGAGCAGGCGCCGAAGGAGATCACGTAGCGCGGCTCGGGCATGGCGTCGAACACCTGGCGCACGACCGGTGCCATCTTTTCGGTCACGGTGCCAGACACGACCAGCACCTGGGCGGCGTCCAGCCCTGCGGTCGTCGCTGCCAGTGCCGGCCCCAGGTCCGCGGTCAGCAGCTGGCCGGTCGCCAGCGCGACGAACTCCACCGCGCAGCAGGCGAGCCCCAGGCTGTAGATCGACAGGTGGTAGCGCCGGTCGAGGTCGAGCCAGACCCGGACCGGTTCGGCCGAGGGTCCGGTGGGCGGCCCGAGGAGGGGCGTCGGCAGCTCGGTCCAGGTCACCTGGAACACCCTCCCGCCCCCGCTGGTTGCAACTGTGGACCGAAGTCTAGGAGGCCACGCCAGCCTCCCGGTCGCCCAACTTACGCCAGCGTAAGATTGGTCGGCCGCCAAGGAAGGACCAGCAGTGACCAAGCAAGTTGTTCAGGTCGACCGGGTGATCATTCGTTTTGCGGGTGACTCGGGGGACGGGATGCAGCTGACGGGGGACCGGTTCACATCGGAGACCGCGTCGTTCGGGAACGACCTGTCGACGTTGCCGGACTTCCCGGCGGAGATCCGTGCGCCGGCCGGGACATTGCCGGGGGTGTCTGCGTTCCAGCTGCACTTCGCCGATCACGACGTGCTCACTCCTGGTGATGCACCGAACGTGCTGGTCGCGATGAACCCGGCGGCCTTGAAG
>JANYIP010000290.1 GCA_025361995.1 Streptomycetales bacterium
GCGCCGGCCGCGTCGATGGCGACCGCTTTGAGGCTCGACGTCCCTAGGTCGAGACCCACGAAGACGTCGCCCACGGCTCACGCTCCGCTGGGGGGACGGCTGAGAACGTCGAAGGCCTCGGCGGCGGCGACCAGCGTGCGATCGACGTCGGCATCGCTGTGCACCAGCGACACGAACAGGTTCTCGAATTGCAGCGGGTGGAAGAGCACGCCGCGGGTGAACATCTCCTGCCACCAGCGGGTGAACATCGCCTCGTCCGCGAAGCGCTGGGCGTCCCGCCAGTTGCGGATCGGCTCCGCCGAGAACCAGAGCTGGAAGACGGTGCCCAGGCCGTCCACGGAAGCCGGGATCCCCGCCTCCGCGGCAAGTGTCCGCAACCCGGCGGCGAGCCGGTTGCCGACCGCACGCTGCCGCTCGTACAAGCCCGGCTCAGCGAGCACATCCATGGTGGCCGATACTGCCGCGCAGGCGACGACGTTGGCGTTGTACGTGCCGGAGTGGGAATAGCGGCCCTGCGCGATCATCCCCATCACCTCGGTGCTGCCGCCGACCGCCGCCACCGGGTAACCGCCGCCGAGGCCCTTGGCGAGGGTGGTGAGATCCGGCGTCACGCCGAACCACTCCTGAGCGCCGCCGCGGCAGAACCGGAAGCCGGTGATGACCTCATCGAAGATGAGCAGCGCGCCGTGCTCGGCGGTGAGCGACCGTAACAGCTCCAGGTAGCCGGGCTCCGGGAGAATGCAGCCGGTGTTGAACACAGCTGCCTCGGTGATCACCGCGGCCACCTCGTGGCCGCGCTCCGCCATCAACTTGCTGATGGCCTCCGGGTCGTTCCAGCTGAGCACCACGAGCGTCTCGGCCAGCTCGGCGGGCACACCGGGCCCAGCCGCCACCGGCCGGTGCTGGCCCAGCTGGTCGGCGGGACCTGCCTCGGCCGGGTCCGGGTGGTTGCTCCAGTAAACGGTGTCCTGCCACCCGTGGTAGTGCCCCTCGAAGCGCACGACGAGCCTGCGCCTGGTGTACGCACGGGCGAGGCGGACAGCGGTCCCCACCGCCTCGCTGCCGGAGTTGGTGAAGCGGACCATCTCGATCCCCGGCACCGCTGCGACAACCTTTTCGGCAGCGTCCACCTCGAGCTCGTAGGGAAGCCCGAAGCAGGTGCCGTACTCGCTGACGGCGTCGGTGACCGCCCGGGTCACCACCGGGTGCCGGTGCCCGAGGATCATCGGGCCGAGACCGAGCAGGTAGTCCACGTACTCGTTGCCGTCGACGTCCCACAGCCGAGAACCGGTGCCGCGGCTCATGAACGGCGGGTACGGCGCCCAGCCGAACTTCACCGTCCGTGCGCTGCTGCCGGCACCGCCCGGGATCGTGCGGCTTGCCCGCTCGAAGAGAGCGCGGGAGCGCTCGGTGCGACCCGCGATGCTCTCGGCGAACCCCATCGTCCGGCGGCCCTTCTCGTCTGTCATCTCAACTCTTCATAGGCTGTATACACACTATACGCAGTAGTGCTCACCTGGCTTCAGCCGGCGGCTGCGCGATCCACCAGCAGCTGCAGCAGTGCCCGGCCCGGCGACCCTGTCGCCCCCGGCGGCCATCCCCCGGACTCGTCCTCCAGGTAGGCCGACGACCCGTTGTCGATGTGCACCCACGGGACCTCGCCGGCAAAGGTTCGCAGGTACGTCGCCGCCAGCACGGCCGAGTCGGGAGCCTGCCGGGAGCAGTTGGCGATGTCTGCCACCTGCGAGCGCATCAGGTCGACGTAGGCGGGGACCAGCGGTAGCTCCCAGCCCGGCTCACCGGCGCGAGCTCCCGCCGAGAGCACGGACGCCATCAGCGCGACACCGGTGCCCATCGCGCCCCACAGCGCGTACCCGACCCCGCCGCCGTCGGTGAGCGTCCCGACGTCGATGATGCCGGCCGGCCGGTGCGACCGTGGCAGTCCGGCGAGGTAGGCGACGGCGTCGGCCAGGACCAGCCGACCTTCACAGTCGGTGTCGGTCACCTCGCTGGTCCGGCCACCCGGGTGGCGCAGGACGTCCCCGGACCAG
>JANYIP010000205.1 GCA_025361995.1 Streptomycetales bacterium
CCAGGTCGATGGCCTGCTCGCATGCGGAGTTCCCGAACCCGACGACGAGGACGGGCCGCCCGCGCCACGGGTCCCCGTTGCGGTACTCGCTGGAGTGCAAAACCGTGCCGCCGGCGCTGCCGAAGGTGTCCACCCCCGGCCACGCAGGGCGCACGGGCCGGCGGTTGGCTCCGGTGGCGATGACGACGTTGCGTGCCCGCCACTCCTGGTCCGCGGTGGTGGCGACCCACTCGCCGTCGAGCCGCTCGAGCCGGGTGACGCGTCGGCCGAATCGAGGCTCGAGGCCGTGGTGGGCCCGATAGCGGTCGAGGTACTCGACGGCCTGGTCCCTGGCCGGATAGCGCGGCCAGCTGGACGGAATGTCCAGCCCGGGCAGCGCCGACGCCGCCTTCGGCGTGTGCAGGTGCAGCCGGTCGTACTGGTGCCGCCAGGACTGTCCGACGACATCGCTGGCCTCGAGGATCTCGAATCCCCGCCCCGCGTGTTTGAGGCCCGCGGTGGTGGCCAGGCCGGCGGCGGATGCGCCGACGATCACGGTGTCGACAGGCTGCGTCATCGGCACAGATTGGTGCGGTCAGCGCTCGCGCAGCAGCAGCGTGTCGAGACCGCGGACCAGCCCGGTGACGGTCGGCGCGGTACGGACGGCGAGCAAGGTCCCCCCGACGTACGGGGCGGGGGTGGGGCCGGCGTCGTGCCTGATGACCAGGCGCTCGTCCGGGAGGGCGAAGACGACCTCGGTGGAGACGACGAAGCTGGGGAGCCGGACGGAGTGGACCTGGGTACCCGCCACGGTGGCCCCGCGCGCCTCGACCAGCCCGCCAGTGTCCTGGATCGGGACCTGCGGGGTCGGGCGGGAGACGTCGCCGAGCCGCTCGGCGAGCTCGCGGGCGGTCCCGCTCGGGGAGTCGGGCTTGCCGGCCGAGGCGTAGTCGACGATCTCTCGCTCGGGCAGGAAGCGGGCGACGAGGAGCGCGGCGGCCGCAGCCATGGCGGCGGTCAGCGAGAAGTTCCCGGCAGCCACGACGCCGACGCCGTGCGCCCGAGCCGCGGCCGCGATGACGTCGAACTCCTCGGCGGTGAGCCCGGACGACCCGATGACGACGTGCACGCCTCGCTCGACCGCGTCCAGGGTGTTGCGGAGCACGGCGTCGTGGGAGGTGTAGTCGACGAGCACGGTCACTCCGTCCAGGGCCTGCGCAACGGTCCCGAAGACGGGCACCCCGATCGAGGAGCCGCCCCAGGCCTGGCCGAGGTCCCGCCCGGCGGCGGACCGCGCGACTGCGGAGGTCAGCACCAGGTCGCCGGCCGCGAGGACCGCTTCGGCCACCGCGCGCCCGGTCCAGCCGGTCGCCCCGGCCACGCAGACGGCCAGCGGCGTGGACATGGTCACGAGTAGACCTCAAAAGGTTGGAGAGGCGGGGTCGGCTAGACTTACCAGCACGCGGAATGCCTCGGCAACCAAGGTTTCGGTCGTGTTACCGTACGCGGAGCAGCAGGGCCAAAGTCGTCCCTCGACACAGCAGCGAAAACAGCAGCCAGTCAGGACGACGACGGGGAGTTCAGGTGCCCGCTGGATCCAGCAGTTTTCCGGCCTCTCAGGGCCTGTACGACCCGCGCCACGAGCACGACTCGTGCGGCGTCGCGTTCGTCGCGACCCTGACGGGTCAGCCCAGCCACGACATCATCGACCTTGCCCTCACGGCGCTGCGCAACCTCGAGCACCGCGGCGCCTCAGGCGCTGACCCCGACTCCGGCGACGGCGCCGGCATCCTGATCCAGATCCCAGACGCCTTCCTGCGCGCGACCGTCGACTTCGCGCTGCCGCCCATGGGTGAGTACGCCGTCGGCATCGCCTTCCTGCCGACGGACGGCCACGGCGAGAGCGAGCGCGTCATCGAGGCGATCGCGGCCGAGGAAGGCCTGCAGGTTCTCGGCTGGCGCGACCTGCCCACCCAGGCGGGCCTGGTGGGCGAGTCGGCCCGAGCGGTCCAGCCCACCTTCCGGCAGCTCTTCGTCGCGGCGACCCAGCCGGGAGTCGGCGGCATCGAGCTCGACCGGATGGCCTTCTGCCTGCGCAAGCGCGCCGAGCGCGCGACCGACGTCTACTTCCCGTCGCTGTCGGCGCGGACGCTGGTCTACAAGGGCATGCTCACGACCGGGCAGCTGGAGCCCTTCTTCCCCGACTTGTCCGACCGCCGGCTGGTCAGCACGCTGGCGCTGGTGCACTCGCGCTTCTCCACCAACACCTTCCCGTCCTGGCCGCTGGCCCACCCGTACCGGTACATCGCGCACAACGGCGAGATCAACACCGTCAAGGGCAACCGGAACTGGATGCGAGCCAGGGAGTCCCAGCTCGCGAGCGGGCTGATCCCCGGTGACCTCGGCCGGCTCTTCCCGATCTGCCCGGACGGCGCGAGCGACTCGGCGTCCTTCGACGAGGTGCTCGAGCTGCTGCACCTCGGCGGCCGGTCGCTGCCGCACGCGGTGCTGATGATGATCCCGGAGGCGTGGGAGAACCACACCGGGATGGACCCGGCCCGCCGCGCGTTCTACCAGTTCCACGCGACCCTCATGGAGCCCTGGGACGGCCCGGCCTGCGTGACGTTCACCGACGGGTCGGTGATCGGCGCGGTGCTCGACCGCAACGGCCTGCGTCCCGGCCGGTTCTGG
>JANYIP010000005.1 GCA_025361995.1 Streptomycetales bacterium
TGCTCGAGGACCCGTACGAGCCAGGGGTCGTCGGGGGAGCTGCCCGCTACCGCGACGTCACCGCACACGGAGAGCAGAACAGGGCAGCCGGTTGCCGCCCAGGCCCGCTCCACGGCCAGGTCAGCCGCCATCGCCTTGGCCGTGGCCCCGAGATCGAGGAGCACCCCCGGCGGCGTACGGATCGTGCCAGCGCGCAGATCCAGCTCGACGTCGCGCCAGCTCGACCGACGGCGTACGGCCGGGGTGAGCCGAGCCTGCGACGAGGGCCGAAGATCGTGGAGGTCGCGGTCGTAGCCCACCGCCACCATTGCGAGGCCCAGGGTCGGATCGACGGCACCGTCGGAGACCTGTGCCGCGTAGAGCGCGCCCGACACCAGGGTGCACAGGAGCGGAGAGACCGGCTGCGGCCGGCCGGATCGCGGGCCGCCGACCGCCGCGAGTACCGACACCTCGGAGTCCGCTCGGAACCGGCTGCAGGCTGCGTCCACGGCTGACAGCACGGAGTCGACGGCCGCGCGGGCGGCGCTGACGTCCGAAGGTCTTGCCGCATCGCCCGCGGCACCCCGGACGACCAGGTGGACCGTGCCGCCCCAGAGCTCCCATGACGTCGACTGTTCCGACGAGGTCGACATTTCCGACGTGGTCGACATTTCCGACGTGGTCCAGTCCGCCCGCTGCGCGGGCTGCCGCTCGGCCAGCATCATGACCCGCTGGTGGGTGACGGTGACGGTGACGGTTGCGGGCTCGGAGGCGCAGTGGCGCTGGGCTTGGGTGAGGGCTTGGGCGTCGGTGTGTGCGTGGCCGGCTTGGTGGCGGCCGGGGTCTTGGACGGCTTCGGGGTGGCTCGGTGTGTCGCTGCGCTGGTGGCAGGCGCCGTGGCGGGACGAGTGGTGACCGCGGTCGGGGCCTTGGTCGGCGGACGCAACGGGCTCACCGACGACGTGACAGCCGAGGAGTGCGACGAAGAGGGGATCAGCGACGGCGACGAGGTCGGGCTCGCCGAGGGCGATGCAGCTGGCGATGGAGCTCCGGTCGCTGCCGGGCTCGCTGCGGAGGCCGCCGTCGAGGCGAGTGCCATCGCGACCACACCCGTGGCGACGGCCGCGCCGACTGCCGTTCCTGCACTCAGGGCGTCGACGATCCGGACGGCGCGGTCGCGGCGCCGCCCGGAGGGCTGAGGGGGACTGCCCATGTCTCTCAAGGCCATGTGTCTCAAGAACTATCACTCACAGTAGTCAGTTGGATACTGCCGTGTGAGTGACTTCGGCTCCGCAGGAGCTGAACTGGATCGGCGACCCGGCGCCCTCACCACGCATCAGCGACCTGCCGACTTATATGGTCAGAGCAGCCCAGCGTCTGATCGAGAGGGGCACCATGACCAGCAGGGACTCAGGCAGCGGCGGACAGGAACGCGCCAGCCGTCGCACCGACGAGACGGACACCGAGCCGGGCGTCGCCGACCCAGGACCGGCCGCGGCAGTCAGCGAGCGCAAGGCCGCGCTCGACGAGGACGTGGACTCGATGCTCGACGAGATCGACGAGGTTCTCGAGACGAACGCCGAGGAGTTCGTGCGCGGGTTCGTGCAGAAGGGCGGGGAGTAGCGGGTGGAGATCTCCCGTACGCACGCCGCCGGCGGGCTCCCGGCGGCGTTCATGACCCCGGGGTCGGCGTCGTTCAGCGACTTCCTCGCGTCGCACGCGCCGCAGATGCTCCCCGGCTCCCGGGTGCTGCCGCCAGGCCAGGTCGACGCCCCGCACGGCACCACGATCGTGTCGGCGACCTTCCCCGGCGGGGTGATCATGGCCGGCGACCGGCGAGCGACGATGGGCAACGTGATCGCCCAGCGCGACATCGAGAAGGTGTTCCCCGCTGACGAGTTCTCCTGCGTGGGCATCGCCGGCACGGCCGGACTCGCTGTCGAGGTCGTGCGGCTGTTCCAGGTGGAGCTCGAGCACTACGAGAAGATCGAGGGCGCGCAGCTCTCGCTGGACGGGAAGGCCAACCGGCTCGCCACGCTCATCCGCAACAACCTGCCGATGGCGATGCAGGGCCTGGCCGTTGTCCCGCTCTTCGCCGGCTTCGACCTCGAGACCCACGCCGGGCGGATCTTCTCGTACGACGTGACCGGCGGGCGGTACGAGGAGCACGCGTTCCACGCCGTCGGCTCAGGCTCGATGTTCGCCCGGGGCTCGCTCAAGAAGCTGTACGGCCCCGACCTCACCGAGTCCGACACCGTCGCGGTCTGCGTCGAGGCGCTCTACGACGCGGCCGACGACGACTCCGCCACCGGCGGACCCGACCTGGCCCGCAAGATCTACCCGGTCGTCCTGGTCGTGACAGCCGATGGAGTACGTCGGGTGCCCGAGGACGAGATCGGCGGCATCGTCAACCAGGTCGTCGACGCCCGGCTCGCCCGCCCCGACGGTCCGACCGGCCTGCGCAGCTCCTAGGCAGCGCCTTGCCACCTCTCAACCTGCCACCCTCCACCTGCCAGCCACCAGCAACAGCTCACCCTGAGGACCCCCGGTGTCGATGCCCTTCTACGTCTCGCCCGAGCAGATCATCAAGGACAAGGCCGACTATGCCCGCAAGGGCATCGCGCGCGGCCGCAGCGTCGTGGTGGTGCAGTACACCGGCGGCATCGCCTTCGTCGCCGAGAACCCGTCGCGAGCGCTGCACAAGGTGAGCGAGATCTACGACCGGATCGCCTTCGCGGCCGTCGGGAAGTACAACGAGTTCGAAAACCTCCGGGTGGCCGGGGTGCGGCTCGCGGACATGCGCGGCTACTCCTACGACCGGCGCGACGTCACCTGCCGCGGCCTGGCCAACGCGTACGCCCAGACGCTCGGCACGATCTTCACCGAGAACAACAAGCCGTACGAGGTGGAGATGGTGGTCGCGGAGATCGGGGACAGCGCCGACGCCGACCAGATGTACCGGCTGACGTTCGACGGCTCGGTGGCTGACGAGCACGGTTTCGTGGCGATGGGTGGGCAGTCAGACCAGATCGCGACGGCCTTGACCGCGCGCTACACCGAAGACCTCGAGCTCGGCCCAGCGGTCGCGCTGGCGGTCTCGGTGCTCGGCAAGCACGGTGCACCCGAGCCGCGCACGCTGGACTCCTCGCAGCTCGAGGTGGCGGTGCTCGACCGCACGCGTACGGTCGCGCGCAAGTTCCGTCGCCTGTCCGGGGAGCGGCTCACGTCACTGCTCGCCGACCAGCCAGACGAGTCCTGAGCCGGTACGCAGCTGCGCTCAGGCCGGCAGGTGCATCGCCCGCGCGGTGGCCGCGTCCACGATCCCGGTGTGCGGCAGGTGGTGGTGCAGCTGCCACATCGCGACCGCGTGCGCCGTGATCGCACCGTAGATCCCTGACAGCGGACGGACACCCAGCGCCCGCTGGACAGCCAGCACGTGGGCCCCTCGGTTGCCCGGCCCGGCGTACGTCCGGGCGGGAGCGACGGGCGGGACGATCAAGTGCATGGCCACCGCCGTGGCCATGTCGACCCGGCCGGTGTGCGCGAGGTGGTGGTGCAACTGCCACAACGCGACCGCGTGCGCGGTGGCCGACCCGTAGATCCCGGACAATGGTCGGACGCGCAGCGCCTTCTGCAGGGTGAGCACCCGCGCGCCGCGGGCTCCCGGCCCGAGGTACACGACGACGGGTGGGGCGATCAGGTGCATCGCCAGCGCGGTGGCCATGTCGACCCGGCCGGTGTGCGGCAGGTGGTGGCGCAGCTGCCACATCGCGACCGCGTGCGCGGTGATGGGTCCGTACCGCCCGGACAGTGGCCGAACTCCCAGCGCCTTTTGCACCGCCAGGACCCGGGCACCGGTCTGGTTCGGGCCGACATAGATGACCAGCGGAACGGGGCCCTGGCCGATCACCGGGCACGGTCTCGGGTTGAAGCCGCGGTACCGCGGGGCCAACCAGCCGGTGGCGGCGCACGGGCCGTAGTCGGTCGCGGCGACCTTGCCGGTCCACCACGACGTACGTTTCCAGGCGCCGTCCCAGCCGAACGAGAAGTGGATGTGGTCGGTGTGCTCGCTGGCTCCGACGTAGGCCCGCCAGCCTTCGCTGGCACGGTAGGCGCCCCAGATCCTGCCGTTCCAGATGACGTACATGATCCCGAAGCGGCGGGCGTTCCAGCCGAGCTCACCGTGCGGCCCGGCCTTGATGAGCCAGGTCAGGACGGATGTCGCGACGGCCGCGTCGTGGGGGTCTTTCGCGCTCAGCATCCAGTCCCAGGCCCGACCCTCCTTGTGCTCGGAGATCCCGCCGTCGGCGCAGGCCCGCACGATGCCTCCGTCGCGGCCGCGCTTGTACGTCGCGAGCATGAGGGTGCGGAACGCGACGACGCCCGGTTTGGCCGTCGGGTCGCACGAGTCCTGCGGGACGTACGGCTCTGACGCCTCCGCCCTCGCGGGCAGGTGTACGCGGGTGGTCGGCGTACGCAGCGCAGACGCGTCCGCGCCGAGCGGCAGGCTCATCGCGGCCACGACGGCGACGCCGGACAGCAGGCCCACGGTCCGCAGGGCGCGGCCGGGGGAGTAGGCCGAACGGGTGAGGGGCGCGCGGCGGTCGCGTCGCCGGTGCTTGCCGCGGAGGGTGTGCCGACCCACGAGGAGGACCTCTCTCGTCACTTGGTTCACTCTGGTCACGTGCGTGGCTCCTCGCCACACTGGTGCCTTCGACGGGGACCCGCAACCCCTTGAATCCTCCGAGTCAAGCGACATGCCGAATCACATCTGTGTTATTTCCCCGAGCCCGGATCCCCGTTGTCCACCGCACCGGCCTAGGGTGAGGGCATGGACCGGCGCATCTTCGGGATCGAGACCGAGTACGGCGTCACCTGCACCTTCCGCGGGCAGCGCCGGCTCTCGCCGGACGAGGTCGCGCGGTACCTGTTCCGCCGCGTCGTCTCCTGGGGACGCAGTAGCAACGTCTTCCTGCGCAACGGTGCGCGGCTCTACCTCGACGTCGGCAGCCACCCCGAGTACGCCACCCCCGAGTGCGACGACCTGCGCGAGCTCGTCACCCACGACAAGGCCGGCGAGCGGATCCTCGAGGGCCTGCTCGTGGACGCCGAGCGGCGCCTGCACGAGGAGGGCATCCCCGGCGACGTGTACCTCTTCAAGAACAACACCGACTCGGCCGGCAACTCGTACGGCTGCCACGAGAACTTCTAGGTCACCCGGGCCGGCGACTTCGGCAAGCTCGCCGACGTCCTGATCCCCTTCCTGGTGAGCCGCCAGCTCATCTGCGGCGCCGGCAAGGTGCTGCAGACCCCGCGCG
>JANYIP010000009.1 GCA_025361995.1 Streptomycetales bacterium
CGAAGGCGGCGCTCGGGTGCCTGACCGCAGCGCACGACGGGCTGCGGCGGATCGGAGCCGGTCAGGCCATCGTGGGGGCCGTCGACGCATACCTCGAGCGCTACACGGCGCGCGGGCTCAGCCCAGCCGACGACCAGCTGCAGAAGGTGGACATCCGGGAGTGGCAGACATGCTGACCGACGCGCTCAAGGAGCGCATCGCCGTCGACCTCGACCGCGCGCGCCGGCGCACCCAGGTCCTGACGGAGGCCGTGGACGACCGCGATCTCGTCGCCCAGCACTCGCCGCTGATGTCGCCACTGGTCTGGGACCTCGCGCACGTGGGCAACCAGGAGGAGCTGTGGCTGCTGCGTGACGTGGGCGGCCGGGAGCCGATCCTGCCGCCCGCGGTCGACGAGCTGTACGACGCCTTCCAGCACCCGCGGGCCGACCGGCCGACGCTGCCGCTGCTCGATCCCGTCGAGTCGCGGCGCTACGTGAGCGACGTCCGGGGGCGCGTGCTCGACCTCCTGGAGCGGGTGCCGCTTGAGGGGCGGCCACTGCTCGAGAACGGCTTCGCCTTCGGCATGATCGTGCAGCACGAGCAGCAGCACGACGAGACGATGCTGGCCACCCACCAGCTGCGCGTCGGCGAGCCGGTCCTCGGCGCCCCGCCGCCACCTCGGGTGACGTCAGTGAGTTGGCCCGACGAGGTGCTCGTCCCGGGTGGGCCCTTCACGATGGGGACCTCGACCGATGCCTGGGCGCTGGACAACGAGCGGCCCGCGCACGAGGTCGAAGTCCCGGCATTCATGATCGACACCGTGCCCGTGAGCAACGGCGACTACCTGGGGTTCATGGCCGACGGCGGGTACGACGACCCGCGCTGGTGGGACCCGAAGGGCTGGGAGCACCGTCTCAGGGCCGGCCTGGTGGCCCCGCTCTTCTGGAGCCGTGACGGCAACGAGTGGGTACGTCGCCGGTTCGGCCACGTCGAGGCCGTCCCCTTCGATGAGCCCGTCGTCCACGTCAGCTGGTACGAAGCCGACGCGTACGCGCGATGGGCGGGCAAGCGGCTCCCCACCGAGGCGGAGTGGGAGAAGGCCGCCCGCTTCGACCCGGTCAGCCGGCGTTCGCGCCGCTTCCCCTGGGGCGACGAAGACCCGACCGCCGAGCAGACGAACCTCGGGCAGCGCCACCTCCAACCCGCGTCGGTGGGGGCGTACCCCGTGGGAGCCTCGCCGCTCGGCGTCCGCCAGCTCATCGGGGATGTCTGGGAGTGGACCTCGAGCGACCTGAGCGGGTACCCGGGCTTTCGTGCCTGGCCGTACCGCGAGTACTCGGAGGTTTTCTTCGGGCCGGACTACAAGATGCTGCGCGGCGGATCCTTCGCGACGGATGCGGCGGCCTGCCGCGGGACGTTCCGCAACTGGGACTACCCGATCCGCCGGCAGATCTTCGCGGGCTTTCGGTGCGCGCGCGACGTCAGCGCTGGCGAGGGCTGAGGCGTGTGCCGGCATCTGGCCTACCTGGGCCCGCAGGTTCCGCTGGGTTCGCTCCTGGTCGACCCGCCCTGGGCGCTCTTCCAGCAGTCGTGGGCACCGCGCCAGCAGCAGTGCGGCGTCGTCAACGCCGACGGCTTCGGGGTCGGCTGGTACGCCGGTGACGATCCGGTCCCCGCTCGCTACCGGCGTGACCGCCCGATCTGGGCCGACGACGCGTTCGCAGACCTCGCGCGGGTGGTGCGGTCGGGCGCCTTCCTGGCGGCTGTGCGCTCGGCCAGCCCGGGGATGGCCGCCGGCGAGACCGCGGCGGCACCGTTCACCCGCGGGCGCTGGTTGTTCAGCCACAACGGAGTGATCAAGGGCTATCCGGAGGCCGGCGCGGCCTTGGCCGCGAGCCTGCCCGCCGAACGTCTCCTCGCGCTCGAGGCGTCCACGGACTCCGCCCTGCTCTGGGCGCTGGTCAGCGACCGGCTCGAGTCGGGCGCCGGGCTGGGGGAGTCGCTGGTGGGGGTCGTCGCGGAGGTCGAGGCGCACTGCGAGGCCCGGCTCAACCTGCTGCTCACGGACGGCCGGCAGATCGCCGCGACATCTGCCGGCAACAGCCTCGCCGTTCTGCGGAGCGGAGCATCCGTCGTCGTCGCTTCCGAGCCGTATGACGACGACCCCACCTGGATCACCGTCCCGGACCGTTCGCTGGTCGTCGCATCTGTCACCGACGGCGTCGCCGTCACCCCCCTGTAAGGAGCCACCAGATCCCATGACCGCCTTCACGCTCGACGTGCACCTGCCGCCGGACTTCGCCGCGCAGGCGCTGGCCAGGGACGCTCTCGCGGGCCTGACCTCGACCCCGAAGACGTTGCCGCCCAAGTGGTTCTACGACAAGGTCGGCAGCGAGCTGTTCGAGGACATCACCAAGCTGCCGGAGTACTACCCGACGCGCGCCGAGCGCGAGATCCTCGAAGCGCGGGCCGACGAGGTCGCGGCAGCCAGCGGGTGCGACACCCTGCTGGAGCTCGGCTCCGGCTCGTCCATCAAGACCCGGCTCCTCATCGACGCGATCCGGGCGCACGGCGGGCTTGGCTCGTACGTGGCCCTGGACGTCAGTGCGGACGCCCTCCAGGACGCCGGGATGTCGCTGGTCGCGGACTACCCCGACCTCGCGGTGCATGGGCTGGTCGCGGACTTCGAGCACCAGCTCGACCTGCTGCCGGCGGGGGGTCGGCGGCTCGTGGCGTTCCTCGGCAGCACCATCGGCAACTTCGAGCCGGCCAGCCGGGCCGCGTTCCTGGGCTCGCTGCGCGCGGCGCTGACGACGGGTGACCGCTTCCTGCTCGGCGCCGACCTGGTCAAGTCCCCCGACGTCCTGGTCGCGGCGTACGACGACCCCGCCGGCGTGACCGCCGCGTTCAACAAGAACGTCCTGTCCGTGCTCAACCACGGGCTGGGGGCCAACTTCGACCCGACCGAGTTCGACCACGTCGCGGTCTGGGACGCCGACAGCGAGTGGATCGAGATGCGGCTGCGGTCACGGCGCGCCCAGGACGTCCACGTCGACGCCCTCGATCTCGACGTCCACTTCGCGGACGGCGAGCAGATGCGTACCGAGATCTCGGCCAAGTTCCGCCGCGAGACCCTCGAAGGCGATCTCAGCGCCGCCGGTTTCACCCCCGCTGGATGGTGGACCGACGAGGCTGGCCGCTTCTCGTTGTCGCTGTGGGAACCGGTGGGCTAGTGCATCGACACGACACCATTACAAGCGTTAACCCCGCACGTGCTTTACCGTAGAAGTCCGCTTGCCGAGTGAGAGAGCATCGTGTCGTCGCTTCCCCGCCCCACGCGCCCGTCGGCTTCGTTCTATCTTGCAGCCGCAACGGCAGTGCTCGCGCTCGCCCTCTCCGGGTGCACACCCAGGGCCAACGCGTCCGGAACCCTGCCCTCCGCAACGCCCAGCGGGGCCAGCGAGTCCCCGTCGGCGACTACCCCCACGGCGACGCCGGTCCAGCTCGTGGCCAAGTCACCGCAGTCACCGATGAAGGCGCTGACCTTCGCCCTCGACGGCGCCACCTTGACTTCGGCGACGGTGACCAACCACATCGGTGGCGCCGTGCTCAACGGCAGCGTCGCCGCGACGGGCAAGACCTGGTCGAGCGACGACCTGGCCTACCCGGGAGCGACCTACGACGTGGCGGCCTGGTACACGGACTCGAACGGGGCGGCGCAGACCGTCAAGGCCTCGGTCCACGTGACGAGCCTGTCCGACACGTCGACAGTCGGCTACACCGTCACCCCGACTGGGGGGATCGTTGGCGTCAACGCACCCCTGGTCATCCGGTTCTTCAAGTCGATCACCGATCGCAAGGCCGTCGAACGCGCCCTGACGGTGTACTCGACCACCCCGGTCGTGGGCGCCTGGCACTGGATGAACTCTCAAGAGGTGCACTTCCGTCCGCAGACGACATGGCCGACGCACAGCCAGATCCGGCTGGTCGCGGCGCTCGACGGTGTGCGCGCCGGGCTGACGCTCTTCGGCCAGAACAGCACGACCATCAACCTCTCCGTCGGCGACGCTCACCTCACGAAGGTCGACGGCAAGAAGCACACCCTGTCGGTGTACGTGAACGGCAAGCTGAACGCGACCTGGCCGACCAGCCTCGGTCGCCCGGAGTTCGCGACCCGCAGCGGCAACTACATCGTGCTGCTCAAGCAGCCAACCAGGCGGATGACCAGCTGCCACGCGAACATCACCTGCGACCCGAAAAGCCCCAACTTCTATGACCTCACGGTCAACTGGGACGCCCGTCTGACCTGGTCGGGCACGTTCATCCACTCCGCCCCCTGGTCTGTCGGCAGCCAGGGCCGGGCCAACGTCTCGCACGGCTGCATCAACCTCAGCCCGTCGCACGCGATCGCGTACTACAAGCTCGCCCAGTACGGCGACCTCGTCACGGTCACCGGGACGATCCGTGGCCCGGCTGACCTGGTCGCGGGCGACGACCCCGGCATGACTGACTGGAACACGACCTGGACCGCTTGGCTGGCTGGATCGGCCCTGCACGCGTCCGTGACCACCGGGCCGATTCCCACGGGCTGATCCCGCTGTGAGCGACACGATCCCGTTCGCCCAGCTCGTCCTGCTCGTGGCTGTCGTCGGATCGCTCGCCGTGCTCTCCAACCGGCTGAGCGAGCGGATCAAGGTTCCGACGCCGGTGCTGTTCCTCGCCGCGGCCGCCGTCGCCGTGCACGTGGTGCCCGACCTGCACGCTCCTCCCGAGAAGGTCGTCGAGCGACTGGTCACGGTTGCGCTCATCTGCATCCTCTTCGACGGCGGTATGCACATCGGGTGGTCACGATTCCGCGCCGCGTCGACGCTGATCATCGTGGTCGGCGTGCTGGGGACATTCCTGACGGTCGGCGCCGCGGCACTGTTCAGCCACCTAGCCTTCGGGCTCAGCTGGTACGTCTCCTTGCTCGTCGCCACCGCGATCGCGCCCACCGACCCGGTGGTCGTCTTCTCGGTGCTCGGTCAGCGCGAGATCGCCGGCCGAAGCGGCACCATCCTCGAGGGCGAGTCGGGCGCGAACGACCCGGTCGGGATCGCCCTGATGGCCAGCCTCATCAGCGCCGGCGGCCTCGGCGGGGGCGCCTTCGGGCACATCGCGGGCGAGTTCATTCTCGAGATGGGCGTCGGTGCAGCGATCGGCCTCGCAGGCGGATGGGCACTGCTGGTGTTCATGCGCAGGGTGTCGCTCCCGAGCGAGGGCCTCTACCCGGTGCGTACGTTGGCCAGCGCGCTCCTCATTTTCGGCCTGGCTACGGTCGCGCACGGCTCGGGCTTCTTGGCCGTGTTCGTGGCCGGGATCCTCATCGGGGACGGCAGCGCGCCCTTCAAGCGCGAGGTCGAGCGCTTCCACTCGGCACTGGCCAGCCTGGGGGAGATCGTCGCCTTCGTCGTACTCGGACTCACCGTCGACCTCTCGGTGATCTCACGTGCTGATGTATGGATCCCGGGTCTGGTCCTGGGTGCCGTAGTCGCCTTCGTCGTGCGACCGCTGCTCGTCGGGCTCTGCCTGTGGCCGGTCGACCTCAGTCGTGCCGAGCGCGGGTTCATCCTCTTCGCCGGCCTCAAGGGGGCCGTCCCGATCTTGCTCGGCGGGTTCATCCTGGCTGCGCACGTGCCGGACCCGGTGCGGCTCTACGGCATCGTCGTCGTCGTTGTCACCTTCTCGGTGCTCGTCCAGGGCAGCCTGGTGCCCACCGTTGCCGGGTTGCTGCGGTTGCCGATGCGTACCGTCGAGCCGGCGCCCTGGTCCCTCGGGGTCCGGCTGCGTGACGAGCCGGCCGGCATCCAGCGTCTGGTGGTCCGTGCCGGCTCGACGGCCGACGGCCGCACCATCTACGACGTCACGACGCTGCTGAGCGACATCTGGGTCTGTTTCGTCGTACGCGACCGGGCACTCGTGGCCACCCGCGGCGACACCCGGCTGCTCCCCGGCGACGAGGTCCTGGTGCTCGCCGACCCTGCGCTGCACGCCGACCTCGTCGCGGCTTTCGAGGAGTCGACGCAGAGCTGTTGATCATGTCCGTGATCGTTGGTACGGTACGGCTGCACCTCCAAGATCATCCTGCGGACTGAGCGGCCGAGCGGAGACCCCGCCGAGTGTCGCAGTCCGGCGCAGGCGCCAACAGACGAGCCGCACGGGCACCCATGGCACTGCCATGCCCGGAAGACGACCAGGCCCAGATGGGCCCCCTCGAAGAGAATGGAGCACCCGATGGTTCGCTTTGCCTCAAAGTTCCTGGCCGCCGCCGCGATGACGGCGACGCTGGTGGCTGGCGTGACGACCGGCGCCCAAGCGGCGACGCCTGCTGCGCATACCGCCGTCGCGCAAGGAGCCGTGGTTGCTCACGGCAACGGCTGGGAGGTCGTCGGCTCTGGCTACCGGCTGGCCGCTGCACGCCCCGCCCGTGCTGCCGGTGCCGGCATCGACTGCGGCTGGTTCACCTGCACGCTGTACATCTACCGAGGCACGACGCACACCATCGACGGCGCGGTCGGGCGCTACGCGAACGCCAGCGTTGCCGCCATCGCCGGAGCGTTCGCCATTGCGTGCGCACCCATCGGTGGAGTGGGTGCCGTCGTGTGCGCTGCCATCGCGGCCGTCGTCGGTGGGTACGCCATCGACCAGTTCAACTACGCATCCGGGCACGATCAGTGCATCGCGATCAGCTATTTCGCGCTGACGCCGTACAACATCTCGCCCAACAACGGCGGCCACTGCCACAACTGAGCCGCCACAGGAGGGTTGTCCATGGCTGAGAGCCCGACGCGAGTGCGTCGTCTGCCCATGCTCGTGCGGGGAGTTCTGCTCGTCGGCGTCCTTGTCGGCGCAGGTGCTCTCATCGATCGTCTCGGCGGTCGCCCGCACACGGTGTCGCTGCCATTTCTGGTGATCGCCCTGGTCGTGCTCGGTGGCTGGGCGGCCGCGGAGAAGCGGCAACGGTCCCGCTAGCTCAATCCGGTAACCTGCGTGCCGGCTTCGGTGGTCAGAGGCCGAGGCCGGCCCGCAGGTTCGGGTGACTTCACTACATGGGGTGAGTGACGGGACTTGAACCCGCGACCCCCTGGACCACAACCAGGTGCTCTACCAGCTGAGCTACACCCACCATGCGCACGATCTGCGAGCGCCGGTTTGCGCCGGAGACCGCAGCCTGAGCAGTCTACCGGCTGCGCCCGGGGCGCCGACTACCCGTTTGGGTCGTCTGTGCCGTACCGGCTGGCAATCTCCTTCGAGGTCACGCTGTCCGGGCCGGGCGCGGGGACGAAGAGCGCCTCGCGGTAGTACTTCAGCTCCTCGATGCTGTCGAGGATGTCCGCGAGGGCTCGGTGACCGCCGTGCTTCTCGGGGGAGTTGTAGTAGGCCCGCGGGTACCAGCGACGGGCCAGCTCCTTGATCGTCGAGACGTCCACCAGCCGGTAGTGCATGTGGGCATCCAGCGCGGGCATGTCCCGGCTGAGGAACCCGCGGTCGGTGTAGACCGAGCTGCCGGCCAGCGGTGCCTTGCGCGGCTCCGGGACGTGCTCCGTCACGTACGCCATGACCCGGGCCTCAGCATCCTCGAGGGTAGTGCCCTGGTCGAGCTCGCCGAGCAGGCCCGACGCGGTGTGCATGTCGATGACCACCTGCTGCATGTCGACCAGGGACTCGGGCGGAGGCTTGATCACGATGTCGATGCCGTCGCCCAGCACGTTGAGGTCGCTGTCAGTGACGACCACGGCGATCTCGACGAGTGCGTCGTGCACCAGGTCCAGCCCGGTCATCTCGCAGTCGATCCAGATCATCCGCGTGTCATTGGTCATGGTGTGAAGGCTATCTGGATGAGCCGGGTTCCCTAGACTTCGGCGCACCCCCCTGTAGCTCAGCTGGACAGAGCGGCGGACTTCTAATCCGCGGGTCGCAGGTTCAAGTCCTGCCAGGGGGACGTTCCTGACCTGCAACGATGCGCTCGCGAGCGCATCGCTCAGCGTGTTGATCACGGTGCTTGGTAACCGCTTGGTAACCAAGCAGCCCCACCGGGGAAGGCCGACTAGGCAGAACGCTCGGCCGGCTGACGGCGGCCTTGAAACTGGCCAAGCCGTCCGCGAGCGTGCGAAGGTGCGGGTTCGAAATCAGTGCTCAAGCACGGCCACCGAGTCGGCTCAACTGCGCGCGTGTTCTTTGTGGTTGTCGGGGTGCGCTGCTCGGGCCAGAGCGCACCTCAGGCAGAGTCGTGCGCCTCATCGCCCGGACACGAGAAGTGGCTACGTTGGCGCCGAAAGTCGTGCCTGCACCTGTGCGAGGCCAGTCGGGCCGAGAACTTTGAGTGCCGTCTTAGGGCCGAACGAGGCGGGAGCGGGCAGGAAGACCACGAGTCTGCTTAGCCCGCCGACAGTTGCGGGGGTGATCGGGTGCTGGGCTAGCCCCTTGAGCAGGGAGGCCACCACGGCTGCCTTAGCCGGTGCCCCATAGATGACTAGTACTCGCGCTGGGGAGAGGCTGATAACGCGATCGAGGTAGCGGTCGGCGCAGAAGTTGACAGCGTGCTTGACGCCTTCCTCGTTTTGAGACTTGCAGTGGACGACTTCGGTGAGGGCGTAGTCAATCCCCGGGGTGGCGTGGCGGCCCATCAACTCCGCAGCCCTGGCCTGTGTCGCGGCCCAGAACGCGACAGGCCTTCTCCCCAAGGTCCCGTCCGTGGCCCGGGTGCGGTTGTTCTCGGCCCCGTCTTCGCCACCTTCGAACCGCCGCATGAAGAAGCGCTCCACCTCGTCGTCAGGCCAGTCGGCAACCGGGTACCTCTCCTTCTCGCTTAGCGACGGGTTGCTGCTGATGAACAGCAGCGGCGCTTCGTGGAGCCTGCCGGACCAGGGCTCGGGCAGTTGAAACGAACTGGCCGGTTCAGACTGCTGGACCCGAACGACGTCGGCGCAGGGATGGTCCACGTCGCCACCGCGAACAAGATCCACGATGGGACAGCGGGTGATCTCGCGGAGCAACTGCCGGCGCGTGTCAAGGCTCATGGGGGCACCGTATCCGCCTGCACCGTCCCGGGGGCGGGGCGAACGTCCGCGAGCCGTGCGAGACTCCGCCCGAAAGGTGGGACGGACAGGAACCGAGCATCACCGTCGCAGGCTCAGAGGATGGGGGAGGAGGTCTCGATGGGGCTGCTGTCGGCGTCGCTGAGCCACAGGCTCGACGAGGCGCTGAACTACGCCATCGTGCCCGAGCAGCAGCAACTGTTGGCGCTGCTGTCCCGAGAGGCTCACGCGGGGCGCCACTACCGGAACCTCGCGCACCTGCCGCCCGACATCCGTGGGCTTGTGCTGGCGATGGAGGCCAGAATGGAGCCGCGGCTAGGGGACGGCGACCCCCAAGCCGATTTCGCAAGCACGGCACCCAGGTCCTGGGGCCTGGACGTGTCCACGACGCCCCAGAAGACTGCTGCCGTCGCGATCCAGTGGAATGTGGACCAGGCTCGCATTGTGGAGATCGCCTACCCGCTTC
The DNA here is from genome assembly GCA_025361995.1 of Streptomycetales bacterium. Classification (GTDB taxonomy): domain Bacteria; phylum Actinomycetota; class Actinomycetes; order Prado026; family Prado026; genus JANYIP01. Next base: position 9,526 of record JANYIP010000009.1, read on the forward strand.
GGGCAGACCAGGTCGTGGACCTGATCTACGCCCATCGACACGAACCCTTTGCCATCGACGTGCCCTTCGGGTGGCCAGAGCAGTTTGTGGCCCTCATGACCGACCGGCAGGCGCGCCCCTTACGAGACGACCAGGTTCCCGCTGACACCGACTGGGAACAGTGGCGGACTCGCACCGTCGCGCAGAGGCGAACCGACCGGTTCATTGTCGAGCAACCGGAAATCGGGACCCGCCCGCTGGCGGTGCCCTTCCAGTTGCTCGGGGCAACTGCCGCGATGTGGTGCCTCATAGAGGCGCGCCTTGCCGAACGGGGCATACCCATCGACCGTTCTGGGATGTCCGGGTTGATCTGTGAGACCTACCCCCGCGCG
>JANYIP010000010.1 GCA_025361995.1 Streptomycetales bacterium
CGAGGTGCTCGCGACCAACGGGCTCGGCGCCGCGCTCTCGGACCACGTGCGCACCGTCGGCGCGACTTCTGACCTGACCGTCCACCTCGAGCTCGACGAGTCCCCGCAGCGGCTGCGCACGGAGGCCGAGGCCGAGCTCCTGCGGATCGCCCAGGAGGCGGTCACGAACGTCCGCAAGCACGCCGGTGCACAGAACCTGTGGGTGACGGTCCGGACAGCTCCCCCGAGCGCCCTGCTGCGGATCGAGGACGATGGGCTCGGGTTGGGGGCTGGACGTGCCGACAGTTACGGAATGGACATCATGCGCGAGCGCGCGGACCGCCTGGGGGCGGCGCTGACTGTGAGCCCGCGCGAAGGCGGGGGTACGGTCGTCGAGGTGGCGCTGGGAACCCTCGGGTCGGGGGCTACCCGGCCACGTCCGACCGAAGGAGGTGCACGTGTCCACGACGGTGCTGCTCGTTGACGACCACGAGCTGATCCGCCAGGGTCTGCGACGTGCGTTCGAGCGCTCGGCCGACTTCGAGGTGGTCGGCGAGGCCGACAGCATCGCCGACGGCTTCCGAAAGCTCGAGTCGTTGACCCCGGACGTCGTCGTGGTCGACATGCGCCTCCCGGACGGCAGCGGGCTCGAGCTCGTCAAGGAGGCGCGGCGGCGCCGGGCCGACCTCGGCATCGTCGTGCTGACCATGTACGCCGGCGACGAGCAGCTCTTCGGTGCGCTCGACGCGGGCGCCTCGGCCTTCGTCCCGAAGGACACCCCCACCGACTACGTGCTCTCCGCCGCCCGGCACGCCGCGGCCTCCCCCGGGACGTTCACGGCACGCGACCTCGCCGAGGCGATGAAGCGCCGGATGACCCCGACCGGCCCGCAGCTGTCGCCGCGCGAGAAGGAGGTCCTCGGCCTGCTCGCCGACGGACTCGGGGTGGCCGCGATCTCGCGCCGCCTCTACATCAGCGAGTCGACGGCGAAGACCCACATCTCCAAGCTGTACGAGAAGCTCGGCGCCGCCAACCGCGCCCAGGCCATCATGTCCGCGCTCCGGCTCGGACTGATCCGGCAGGACGGCCCCCAGCCCACCGTCTGACCCGTGATGATGGTCGGTGTGCGCAGGATTGCAGGCTCGTCGGACGACCGTGGCGCGAGCGCGGTCGAGTACGCGCTGATCCTGGTGGCCATCGCGCTCGGGTCGATCCTCGTGATCGTGGCTTTTGTCCGGGTTGCGACGTCTTCGTACGACCGGACCTGCCAGCAGGTCGGCACCAGCGGTGCCTCCACGGCCCCCGCGGCCTGTGGATAACTAGGTCTGACAAGGCCCGGATATCATCCGTTCGGCCTAATGGGACTGCCCGCGCGGGTGATGGTGGGCACTTGTCCGGCGAGAGAGCCTGGGGCGTCCGTGCAAACGGATGTCACGAGCGTGCCTCCTGAGTTTCGCTTCCCCAGCCATGAAGGGCCAGTCGCGATGTTGGCAGTGCTTCGCAGTCTCCGCCGCCCTGGTGCGCGCCGGGGCGACGAGGGTGCCTCCGCGGTCGAGTACGGCCTGCTGGTCGCCGCCATCGCCGCGGTGGTCGTCGCGCTCGTGTTCGCGCTCGGCAGCTACGTCCGCGGAGCGTTCCAGACCAGCTGCGACTCGATCGCGAACAGTGGCGTCAAGTCCGCCGACAGCTCGGCCCAGTGCGGCACCACCACCGGGCACTAAGCACTCAGCACTCAAAGCAGGCACTCAGACCACTCAGGGGCGCTCACGCGGTCAGCAGCTCGTCGAACCGCTGCGCGGTCCGCTCCCAGCTCCACTGGTCCTCGATCCATTGTCGGCCGCGGGCGCCCAGGCGCCTCGCCAACTCCTCGTCCACGAGCAGCCCGCTGATCCGGTCGGCCACCGTCGCCGCGTCGCGGCCGGGCACGACGTACCCCGTCTCACCGTCGAGCACCGCATCCGGGGCACCCCCTGAGTCGCCTGCGACGACCGGCAGCCCAGCCGATGACGCCTCGAGGTAGACGATGCCCAGACCCTCGACGTCCAGACCGCGGTTGCGGGTACGGCACGGCATCGCGAAGACGTCGCCGGCCGCGTAGTAGGCCGGCAGCTCCGACCACGGGACCGCGCCGGTCATCACGACGTGCGGGCGCAGGTTGAGGCTGTCGACGAGGTGCTCGAGCTGGGCTCGGTACGGCCCTTCGCCCACGATCAGCAGCACCGCCTCGGGCACCCTGCTGCGGATCGCCGGCAGGGCCCGCAGCAGCACGTCCTGCCCCTTGCGCGGCATCAGCCGGGACACGCACACGATCACCTTGCGCCCGGTCAAGCCGTGGCGCTCGACGATGAACGAGGGATCCACGCCGGGATGGAAGTACGTCTCGTCCACGCCCGGCGTCAGCTGCGCCATCCGAGCCGCTGCCGCCGGCGACAGCGCCGCCGCGATCCGCGCGCCGGTGTACGCACCCAGGTACGTCACGACGTCGACCCCGTCACCGATGCGGCGCAGCAGCGGGCTGCCCCCCGGCACCCCGGCCCAGCCGGCCTCGTGCCCGTGGGTCAGCGCGATGATCCGCTCGGCGCCGGAGGCTCGCAGACGCGGACCGAGCAGGCCGAGCGGCGCCGCCGCACCGAAGAGCACCGAGTCGCAGTCGTACGTCCGCAGGAGCTGGACGCACCGGCGGGCCACGTCCGGCGTGGGCAGCAGCACCGACCGCCGGTAACGCACGATCGGGTACGGCTGGACCCGGTCGTGCTCCCAGGTGTCGCCCCAGCTCGACGTGTAGACCACCACGGAATCCGCCGGGCGGCGGCGTACCAGCTCCTCGACGAAGGTCTGGATCCCGCCCAGGCGCGGCGGGAAGTCGTTGGTGACCACCAGTGTCCGCCTCATCCGGCCAGCCTCATGCGGCCCGCCGCTTCAGGTCCTGCTGCCACGCGGCCGTCCAGGCCGCCAGCGACCGGCCGGTGACGTGGCGCAGCGCCTCGTCGAGGGCGGCCTGCGGCGACGCCCCGCTCACCGCGCTCGGCCCGCTCGCCCCGCTGCGCCGGTAGACCGAGACCAGTGCGGCCTGCCCGTCGGTCTCGGCGATCAGTACGCACATGAGCCACCCGCCGGCGTACGCGTCGGCGAGGGTGTCCTGCGAAGCGCCGGGCGCGAAGTCCGCGTCGGCTGGCAGGCCGGCCGGTGGCCCGGTGCGGTGCACCCGCGCCAGCAACGAGGCTGCGGCTACGGAGGCACCGATGCCGGAGTGGAGAAATCCGACGTAGTCGGCGAAGCCCTCCTTCAGCCACTGAGGGTGGGCGGGGTCGGCCCCGGCTGCGGTCGCCACATGGGTCACTTCGTGCGTCAGGAGGACGCTGCGTCCGGTCGGGTCGAGCGCTGCGTACGCCAGCAGGTCGACGTACACCCGGTCCGGGGTGCTGATAGCGACGAGCCCGGCCACGCCGGCCATCGAGCGTCCGGTCAGGTCAGCGAGCTGGGCGGCTCCGTGGACGGCGACGACCACCGGTGTCCGCCGCCAGTCGGGTCCCCACACGCCCGTCACAGCCTCCGCAGCCGCACTGGCCTGCGCCGGCAGGTCAGCATCCACCCCGGTCGGGCCGGCGGGACCCACCGGTGACAGGACCTCGCTGTGGGTGCCGCGGGCATAGCGCACGTCCCCGAGATCCCACGGCAACTCCGCGCCCACTGCGTCGTCGGAGACGACAGCCCAGCCCCCGGAGATCCCCGGGGCCAGCACGAGGCGCCGGCGGCCCGTCGCATCGGCTCGGTCGGACGGCAGGCGGTAGCGCAGCACAGCGGTGATCGCTCGCTCCCCGGCACCAGGACCGGCCTGGTCGGACTCGATCGCATAGCTCCACCGGACCAGGGGGAGCATCGCGGTCCTCGCAGCCAGGTCGCGGGCCCCCGGGGTGGCGCCTGGTGCCGTCGTGGCAGCCATTGCCGAGGCGTCGTGGCGCAAGACTGCTGAGGACCGCTGCGCGAGAACAACCTCGCGCTCTGCTGGCCCGGCTGGTGCGGTCGTGACGGCGGTCGAGCACGCGCCCAGCACGAGTCCGGAGGCGATCAGTGCAACGACGGCAACGACGGCACCGACCCGTCGAGGTGATCCACGGAGCAGCACCAGCCGATCCTAGGTGGCGACAGCGCAGCGTCGGTCAGTCTCTCTGCCGCCGGGAACTGGCCGGAGTCTGGCCGGACCGCTGGGATCAGTAGGGCCGGACTGCGCCGGAGAAGGGCATCGAGTCGAGCGGAGAGGTGAGCACTCCGTCGCTCGGGTTCGCCGCGTGCACGATCATGCCGCCGCCGATGTAGATCCCGACATGGTGGATCGGGGAGTAGAAGAAGACCAGGTCGCCCGGCTGCAGCTGGCTCTTGGAGATGTGCCGACCCGAGCTGAACTGGGCGCGTGAGGAGTGCGGCAGGGAGATCCCGACCGAGCCGTACGCCCGCATGGTCAGACCCGAGCAGTCCCAGTCGCTCATGCCGGTCGCGCCGAACACGTAGGCGTCGCCGACCTGAGCCAGCGCGTACGCCACCACGCGGGAACCGATCCCCGAGCCACCGCCGTAGGACCCGTGACCGCCGTGCCTGCTCGGCCGGTGGGTCGCGTTGAGGCGCTGCGCCGCTGCCCGTCGAGCGGCAGCAGCTGCTGCCTCAGCAGCCCTGACCTGTGCCTGCTGAGCCGCCGAGAGCGAGTTGAAGAGGCTCTGGACCTGCTGCTGCTCGGCGCGGACCTGCGCGAGGGCCTTGGCGGCGCTGTCACGCAAGGCCTGGATCTGACCGAGCTCCTGGGCAGCGGCCAGCTTGTCCTGGGCCAGCCGGTTCCGCGCTCCGGCCACTCGGCGCAGCACGTCACCCTGCCGACGGCTGACGCCGTCGAGGGCGGAGGCCTGGTTGAGGAACTGGGTCGGGTTGTCCGCGAGGAGGAGCTGGAGCGTCTGGTCGACACCGCCGGAGCGGTACGCGGCGGACGCGAGGCGCCCGATAGACACCTGAGCCGCCGAGACGGCCGCCTGCGACTTGGCCATCCGGGCATTGATCTGGGCGAGGACCTTCTGAGCCGCGCCGACAGCCACCTGATCGGTGTTGTACGTCTCCTGGGCTGCCTCAGCCGCAGCGTTGAGGGCCGCGATCTGCTTCTGGACCTGCGCCAAGGTGGGCGCTGGCTGCGCGGAGCCGATTGCGGGCATCAGCGCGACGGCGACGACAGCAGCCGAGACGACAGAGACGACAGCAAGGGCAGTACGGGTCGAGCGGGTTCGGTAGGACGCCACGGAGGCGGCACTCCTCACTTCCTCGGCCGCCTACCGGGTTAGCTGTCGGGTTCGGACGGGGAAGTGCGTCCTACCGTGAGGTCAGGTCGAGCCCCTCGCGGATTCACCCCAGGGAACATGTGGGTCCCCGGCTCCGTCACCACCGTGCGCTGGTGACCTCAAGGTCACCCGACGCACTGCCGAGACGAACTAAGCGGAGGTGCAGGCCGCCGGCCCGTGTGGACGGCGTTCTGCCTGTACCTGGGTCGTACCCTAACGAACTGGTCACGACGGAAGCAATTCAACCCGCTGACATCATCCCGTCGCCATTTGGTCGCGCAGCGTTACCGCGACCGTCGGATCCAGGCCGCAGGGGCGTCACCAGCCGCGTCACCAACCGTAGCGGCGGCACCAGCCCGGACGCTGCGAGCACCTCCAGCGCCGCCTGCTCCTCACGGTCGAACTCGACCCCGCTGACGCCCTCGGGCACCGAACCCAGCAGATAGGTCACCACGCAGTCTCCGCAGGCCAGGCCGCGGACCTCACAGGTGTCACAGTCGACGTGCATGACGTCCTCGCTCTCCGTCGTCCTCATGCACCGGACGTTAGAGCGCACCACCGACAGACCCCTCAGGCGCGGTCCAGCCGGCGCAGCAGCAGGCTCGACAGGACGGGTCTCGCGCCGGCCGCGCGCACGCCGTCCGCCACCTCGCGGTCGCTCGACACGACCACTACCGGCCGGCCGGGCGGCTCGGCCCGCACGAGCCGGCGGATGAGCTCGTCCGCGGTCTCCCCCTCGGGGCTGAAGAGCACGCGGACACCGCGTGGGGTAGCCGAGATCACGCGTCCCTCCAGCGTCGTCCCGTCGAAGACGCAGGTGACTTCGGCCCGGGTACGACCGGCAAGGACGGCCAGCCCGTTGACCAGGCGGTTGCGCTGCTCGGCCAGGGACAGGGTGCCGTACCCGGTCTTGGTCACGTTGTAGCCGTCCACCACGAGGTGCACCTGCGGCAGGTCCAGCAGCTGGTCGAGCAGCGCGGGGTCGTCGGCCGCCAGCGCCCGGACGGCCAGGTCCGACACCCCGGCCGTGGCCGGCGTCACCGCGCTGGTCGCACCGACACCGTCCGCCGGCCGACCGGCCGGACCACCGTCGAGCCGGTCAGGCAGCGGCGGGAGTGCGAGCTCGCGACGCAGCCCGTGGGCAGCCTCGACCACGGTGTCCATCAGCAGGCGCAGCCGGACGCTGTCCGCGTTGCGGCCCTCCCGAGCGGACCGGCGTGCGCTCTCGAGCGCCGCCTCGGCATCTGCTAGGCGCGTCCGCAGCCGGCGCCCTTCGATCTCGGCTGCCGATGCCGCCTCACGGGCCGCCAGCAGGCTCTGGGCCGCCTGCGCCGAGGTGTCGGCGACCGCAGTCCGCAACCGCCGCAGCTCGGCCTCGGCCTCACGCAGCCGGCGCCGCGACCCGATCGCGTCAGCCGCCTCGCGCGCCGTCTCGGCACGCGCCTGCTCCAGCGCCACGCGGGCCTGCGCACGTACTCCCTCGAGCTGCTCGCTGAGCCGGACCAGCGCATCGCCGGCCTGCCGGTCGTCGGCGACCCGCTCGGCCGCGGCTAGCATCTGGGCGACCCGGTCAACCGCGGCCGTCCAGCCCGCCGGCCGGATCAGGTACGCCAGCGCGGCGACGTCGAGCGGATCGGCCGCGGGCACCGGCTCCCCCGCCTCCACCGCCCTGGCGAGCTCGGGCTGGGCCGTGCGGGCCGACGACGCGACCCGCTGCCGGAACACCGGGTCACCCTCGAGCGCAGCCGCCAGCTGGGTCGCTCCCGACCGGGCCCGCTTCGTCGGCGTGAACCGGGCGACCGCCTTCAGCGAGGACGGCACCTCGTCCGCGGCCAGCCCGCCGAGGGCTGCGGCCGCAAGCGCCACCACACGCTGCCGCACCCCGCCGGGGAGCACTCCGCCGGGGAGCACCTGGTCGGGCTGGTCGCTCATCCGGGGTCGGAGGTGGGCCCACCGGCGTCCGGGCGGGCGACGAGCTCCACCGAGTCGACGGCTGAGCACCATCGGCAGCTCACCTGCTCCACCGCCTGGGCCAGGACCTCGGTCTCCTCGACGGTCGGGTCCCCGGCCAGGTCGAGGTGCAGGAACTCCCGTACCCGGCTCGAGCGGGTCACGTCGAAGCGGGTCAGGTTCCCGCACTGGGCGCAGCGCCATCGGGTGTCGGCGGTGGGGAGCGGGACTGGCACTGAGATCTCCTCGGCTTGGGACGTGAATTGCACGACCGGTGGTGGTCTCCAGGCTAGGCGCTCGCGCTTGGCGTGGGTGCCGACACCCACCTGGACCCACCGGGCCTATCCCCACCCGTCTGCACCCATCCGTGCACCCCGCTGCTCCGAACACCGACCGCTAACCCATTCGGCCGACAGGCGACCGCCTGGCGGACCCCGAACGAAGGAAGCGGTTATGGACACATCCCGCACCAGGCTCAAGGCCCCGATGGCCTTGAGCCGAACCAGGTCCCGCAAACGGTCGGCTGCCTTCGTGGCCGCCGGAGCTGTGCTCGCCACAGCCGGGGCCGCAGCGCTCGGTCCGGTCGCAGCTCAGGCGTCAAGCCACCGCGAGGCACCACTCATCGCCGGTGCCCCGCAGTACGACAACACGGACGTCTACGCGTTCGTGAGCCCGGACAAGCCCGACACCACCACGCTGATCGCCAACTGGATCCCGTTCGAGGACCCCGCAGGGGGCCCGAACTTCTACCAGTTCGCGACCGATGGGCTCTACGACATCAACATCGACAACAACGGTGATGCCAAGCCGGACATCACCTACCGGTGGGTGTTCAGCACGACGTACCAGAACAACGCCACGTTCCTCTACAACACCGGCCCGGTCACCAGCCTCACCGACCCGGACCTGAACGTGGCGTTGTTCTGGTACGTCGTGCTGAACACCCACCGGTAGGTGATGTCCGGCTTGGCATCACCGTTGTTGTCGA
>JANYIP010000029.1 GCA_025361995.1 Streptomycetales bacterium
TGCCCGTCTTCCTTGATCAGAAACGGCAATTACTCCATCATCCACACGAGCTGGGGGGGCGCGGTCAGCCGGGGACGAGCCCGTCGTCCGCGCTCATCTCGCGGACCTCGTCGATCGTCGCGCCGGACGACGGCAGGATGACGTCCGACGGGACGAGCTCGGCGTCTGCCAGCGACTCACCGGCAGACCGCACCTCGGCCAGGAGCGCATCCAGCGCAGCATGGAACGCGGTCGAGTCGCCCGCCATGACCGCAGCAGCCAGCGCGTCGTCGTGGACGTTGAGCGCGTCGAGGCGGGCGTCGGGCACGGTGTACTGACCCTCCCCCAGGATCCGGACGATCATGTCGGCTCCTCTGTCGCTGGCTGCTCGACCTGGGCCGGCGCGGCGACAAGCGCAGCCGCGATCTGCGGCGTGGGGGCGGCCTGGCCGAGCTCGCCCTTGAGCCGGCTGAGCTCGTTCTCGACGTCGGACGAGCTGGACAACCGCTCGAGCTCGACGGTGATGTCGTCCTTGACCAAGCCGGACGAGTCGGTCAGTGCACCGCTCGCCAGCAGCTCGTCGATCGCACCGGCCCTGGCCTGCATCTGGGCGGTCCTGTCCTCGGCCCGCTGGACGGCCAGACCGACGTCGGAGAACTCCTCCGAGATCCCGGAGAACGCTTCGTTGATCTTGGTCTGCGCCTCGGCGGCGGTGTAGGTCGCCTTCAGCGTCTCCTTCTTGGTACGGAACGCCTCGACCTTGGTGGTCAGCCGCTTCTGGGCCAGGACCAGCTTGTCCTCCTCGGCCTGCAGCTGGGCGAGCTGGGTCTGCAGGTCGGCCTGCTGCCCCAGCGCCGCAGACCGCCGAGTCAAAGCCTCGCGGGCGAGGTCCTCGCGGCCAGCTGCGAGCGCCTGCCGTCCCTGGTTCTCCAGCTTGTCGGCCTCGGTCTGGACGCCCTGCATCTGCATCTCGAGCCGTTTGCGCGACGTCGCGACGTCAGCGACTCCCCGACGTACCTTCTGGAGCAGCTCGAGCTGCTTCTCGTAGCTGTAGTCGAGGGTCTGCCGGGGGTCCTCGGCCTTGTCCAGGGCCGAGCTCGCCTTGGCCTTGAAGATCGATGTCATCCGACTGAACAAACCGGCCATGGGGCGCACCTTCCTACCGCTGACAGCACACGCGATCTCGTCCAGGACCCGCAGGCAGGTCCTGACCTCAGCCTAGGGGATCCCTCGATCTGGAGTGCGAGGTACGCTGCGCCGGTGTTCCGCCGCCGATCTGACACCGTCGCCGCCGCGGCGAGCGCTGCCGCCGGCGAGGGCGATGCCGCAGCCCTGGCCCGCAAGGGCCGGCCCACGCCGAGCCGCAAGGAGGCCGAGGCCGCCCGCAAGGAGCGCGTCAAGCCGACCCTCGACAAACGGTCCGCAGCCAAGGCGAGCCGGGTGGCCGCCCAAGCCGACCGCGCCAAGTCCAGGGCCGCGCTGGCCAGCGGCGACGAGCGCTACCTGCCCGCGCGTGACCAAGGGCCGGTTCGTCGCTTCGCCCGGGACTACGTGGACCAGCGCCGTACCCTCGGCGAGTTCATGCTCCCGCTGGTGATCGTCTTCCTGTTCGTGAGCTTCCTCCACAACAACGTCATCCGCGGCTACGCGATCATCGCGTTCTACGTGTTCATGATCGCCCTCTTCATCTCGACCACGCTGCTGGCCCGGCGGGTCCGGAGGCTGGCCGAGATCCAGTTCCCCGACGACGTCACCCGCGGCTCGGGCCTCTACGCGGCGATGCGGTCGATGCAGTTGCGCCGGATGCGCCTGCCCAAGGCCCAGGTCAAGGTGGGTTCGGGCACGTCATAGGCTGACCGGTATGGACTTTCGATACCTAGGCCGCAGCGGCCTCAAGATCAGCGAGATCGCGTACGGCAACTGGATCACGCACGGCTCGCAGGTCGAGGACGACCAGGCGATGGCCTGCGTCCGGTCCGCGCTCGACGCCGGCATCACCACCTTCGACACCGCAGACGTGTACGCGTGGGGGCGGGCCGAGTCGGTGCTCGGTCGGGCGCTGGCCGGCGAGCGGCGCGGCGGCCTGGAGATCTTCACCAAGGTGTACTGGCCGGTCGGTCACGGACCCAACGACCGTGGCCTGTCGCGCAAGCACATCCTGGAGTCAATCGACCTGTCGCTGACCCGGCTCGGGACCGACTACGTCGACCTCTACCAGGCGCACCGGTTCGACTACGAGACCCCGCTCGAGGAGACGATGCTGGCCTTCGCCGACGTCGTGCGCTCCGGCAAGGCGCTCTACATCGGTGTCTCGGAGTGGACGGCGGACGAGATCCGGGCCGGCGCTGCGCTCGCCCGCGAGCTGAAGGTCCCCTTCGTGTCGAGCCAGCCGCAATACTCCATGCTCTGGCGGGTCATCGAGGAGCAGGTCGTCCCGGCCTGCATCGACGAAGGGCTGTCGCAGATCGTCTGGTCCCCCATCGCCCAGGGCGTCCTGACCGCCAAGTACCTGCCGGGCCAGGCTCCACCCGCCGGGTCCAGGGCCACCGACGCGAACTCCGGCGCCGACTTCATCAGCGAGTGGATGACCGACGAGGTGCTCACCAAGGTGCAGGCGCTGGTGCCGCTCGCCGCTGAAGCAGGTCTGACACCGGCCCAGCTCGCCGTCGCGTGGGTGCTGCAGAACGACAACGTGGCCGCCGCCATCGTCGGGGCGTCCCGGCCCGAGCAGGTCGCCGAAAACGTCAAGGCCGCCGGGGTGAAGCTCGACGCCGACCTGATGACGGCGATCGACGCAGCACTGGAGGGCGTCGTCGTCACCGACCCGGCCGAGACCGTCAGCCCGCGACCGCGCGCCTGACGCCGACCAGGGCGGGCTACTCGACGGGGCGCAGGCTCATCGGGCCGTACACAACGGTCTCGTCGTCGAGCAGGAAGACCGCGTCGACACCGCCGTCGAAGAGCTCCTTCCAGGTCTCGCCGATCCACGACTCGGCGTCGGCCTGGGTGGGGAAGGATGGGGCAGGCAGCTCGGCGTTCTCGATGCTCGCGCCGGCCGGGTCCGCGTACCGCCAGGTCCATCCCATGGCCAGACCCTAACCTGACTTCGTGGAGATCCTCCTGATCGGCACGGGTGCCGCCGACGGCTGGCCGAACCCGTTCTGCAGCTGCGCCAGATGCACGGGCGCGCTCGAGTCCGGCGACGTCCGCGGCCAGACGTCCGCGCTCACGTCCTGCTCACCCACTCGCACCCCGACCACGCGGGCCCGGCGGCGATGCTCTTCCGCGCGTGGGCCGGCCGCCCCGAACCGCTGGACCTGGTCGGCCCAGCGGAGGCGCTCGAGGTCTTCCGCGACTGGGTCGGACCTGACGACCCGGTCCGACCGGTCGTCGTGGCGGCAGGGGATGTCCTGGATCTCGACGGGTACGTCGTTCGAGTGCTGGCCGCCGCGCACGGGGATGCGATGACCGGGCCCGGTGTCCTGTACGACGTCACGACCCCGGACGGCGGCCGGCTGCTCTACGCGACCGACACCGGGCCCTTGCCGGCACAGACGGTCGAGTCCGTCCGCGGCCGGGCCTTCGACGTGGTCCTGCTCGAGGAGTCCTTCGGGGACCGGCTCGACCACGGCACCGACCACCTCGACCTGGCGACGTTCCCGCTCGCCGTGGCCGCGCTGCGCGCGGTCGGGGCCGTCACCGGGTCGACCGACGTGGTCGCCGTGCACCTCGGGCACCGGAACCCGCCGCTCGCCCAGCTCCAGGCCCGGCTCGGGGCCTGGGGCGCCCGGGCCGTACCCGACGGGACGAGGCTGCTCACCGGCGCCGACGACGCCCAGCCGGCTCGGGGTGGAACGAGCTCCCCTGGCCGGCGGACCCTCGTCCTCGGCGGCGCCCGCTCTGGCAAGTCCGCGTGGGCCGAGGCGCAGCTGGCAGCGGAGCCCGCGGTGACATACGTCGCGACCTCAGGCGAGCGACCCGGGGACAAGGAGTGGGTCGACCGGGTCGCCCTGCACCGGGCGCGTCGGCCGCCGGGCTGGACAACCGTGGAGAGCACGGACCTCGCGGCGCTGCTGCGGGACGCTGTCAGCGGGCAGCCGCTGCTGGTCGACTGCGTGAGCCTGTGGTTGGCGGCTGCCGCCGACGAGGCCGGGATCTGGAGCTGCGTTCACGGGACTGCCGGCTGTGCTGACTGCACCGGCGCGGCAGCGGCCGACGCCAAGATGGCGGCGACCTGCGACGAGCTCGTGGCTGCCTGGCGGGGCACCAGGGCGCGGGCGTTCCTGGTGAGCAACGAGGTCGGTTCCGGCGTCGTGCCGGCGACCGCATCCGGCCGTCGCTATCGCGACGAGCTCGGCCGCCGCAACGCCCGGCTGGCCGCCGAGTCCGACTCAGTCGTCATGCTGGTCGCCGGCCGCGCGCTGGCCCTGGCGTGAAGAACCCGAACGTACAAGGAGCCCGGTGACCACTGTCGACCTCGACGCCCTGCACGCCCTCGCAGCAGCCGTCGTACGCCCTGACGACGGTGTCCGGGCGGCCGCTCGCGAACGGCAGGCGCGGCTGACCAAACCGGGCGGCGCGCTCGGTCGGCTCGAGGAGCTCTCCATCTGGTTGGCAGGCGTCCAGGGCTGCTGCCCGCCGCGGCCGGTCGAGCGGGCGCGGGTGGTGGTCTTTGCCGGCGACCACGGTGTCGCGCGCAGCGGAGTCTCGGCGTACCCGCCGGAGGTCACGGCCCAGATGGTGCGCAACTTCGTCGCCGGCGGCGCTGCCGTCAACGTGCTGGCCCGGGTGGCCGGGGCGTCCGTGCGGGTCCTGGACATCGGCGTCGACGCCGACCTCTCCGACCTGCCGGCCGACGTCACCGCGCACAAGGTCCGCCGCGGGTCCGGCGACATCGCCAGCGGCCCAGGGCTGACCCGGGCGGAGGCGGAGCAGGCGTTCGCGGCCGGGATGGCGGTCGCTGACGACGAGGTCGACTCCGGCGCCGACCTGCTGATCCCGGGCGACATGGGCATCGGGAACACCACCCCGGCGGCTGCGCTCGTGGCGGTCCTGACCGGAGCCGAGGTGGCGACCGTCGTGGGCCGTGGCACCGGGATCGACGACCGTGCGTGGATGGTCAAGTGCGCGGCGGTACGCGACGCGGCCCGGCGCGGTCGCACGAAGACCGCCGACATGATCGACCTGCTCGCGGAGGTCGGCGGCGCCGACATCGCGGCCATGTCCGGCTTCGTGCTGCAGGCCGCGGTCCGACGGACCCCGGTCATCCTCGACGGGGTGGTCTCCGGAGCTGCGGCGCTGGTCGCCGACCGGATCGCCTACCGGGCCAAGGAGTGGTGGCTCGCCGGCCACCGCTCCCCCGAGCCCGCGCACACAGTCACCCTCGACCGGCTCCAGCTCGAGCCGGTCGTCGACTACGGGCTTCACCTCGGCGAGGGGACCGGTGCGCTGCTCGCGCTGACGATCCTGCGGGCGGCCGGCGCGACCCTGGCCGAGATGGCCACCTTCGACGAGGCAGGCGTGTCGGACGGCGGCGCGTGACCGGCTCGGACGGCCTGCGGCTCGCCGTCGGCACCTTCACCATCGTGCCGGTCCCGCCGCCGCGGACCGTCGACCGACGGGTCGCCGGACAGGCGATGCTGTGGTCGCCGTTGCTGGGAGCGGGCCTCGGCGCGCTGGCGGGCGCCCTGTTCGAGGGAGTCCGGGAAGCCACCCACCACTCGGTGACCGGGACGCTGGTCGCGGCGACGCTCGCGGTCGCCCTGCTGGCCTGGCTCACCCGCGGGCTGCACCTGGACGGGCTCGCCGACACCGCTGACGGGCTGGGCTCGGGACGCCCGGCCGCTGCTGCGCTGGCGATCATGAAGGCTTCGGACATCGGGCCCTTCGGCGTGCTGGCCCTGCTCGTGCTGCTGGTCCAGACCAGCGCGGTCGCCGAGTCGATCAGCCGAGGGACCGGGTAGCTCCGCCTGGTCGTCGCCGGCACCACCGGACGGCTCGCGGCCTGCTGGGGCTGCAGCGTGCGCGTCCCGCCCGCCCGGCCCGACGGGCTGGGAGCGACGGTGGCCCAGAGCGTGCGGATCCGTACGTTCGGCCTGCTGACGGTCGTCGCCGCCGGCGCGGCCGCGGGCGTCAGCCGGCTGGACGACGACCACAGCTGGTGGCTGGCAGCCCGGTGCGTCGTCGCTGTCGTCGTCGGGGTCGCATGCTCGGGGCTGCTCCTGGAGCGCTGCGTACGCCGGTTGGGCGGGGTGACGGGGGACGTCCTCGGCGCGCTGGTCGAGTGCGCCACGACTGCGGCCCTGCTCTGCTTCGCCCTTCTCTGATCCCCCATCGGCGAGGATCGCAGTGGGAAGCGGAGCGGCGCCGGGAGGCAGCAGATGTGGAACGACCTGATGAGCATGGGCATACCGGTGATGGAGAAGGTGCTGCGCACCGTCGCGGTCTACCTGGCGATCGCCGTGCTGCTGCGCCTGTTCGGCCGCCGGGACCTCGCCCAGTTCACGACGTTCGACCTGGTCGTGGTGCTGCTGCTGTCCAACGTGGTCCAGAACGCCATCATCGGGCCGGACAACTCGCTCCTGGGCGGCCTGCTCGGCGCCGTCGTCCTGATCGCCGCCAACGCGGTGCTGGTCCGGATCGGGACGAGCAGTGACTTCACCGAGCGCATCTTCGAGGGCCGCCCGACGGTCATCGCCTCGGACGGAGCGTTCCACGAGGCGCGGCTGCGCCGGCTCGGGCTCCGCCGGCACGATGTGACGGCCTCGCTGCGCTCCCAGGGGGCGATGACCGTCGCCGACGTCTCGAAGGCCGAGCTGATGCCGTCCGGCACCTTCGTCGTGGAGCTGAAGGACGACGCGCAGCAGGCGACCCGCGCCGACATCCAGCGGCTGCTCGACCGGATCGATGCGCTGGAATCCCGGCTCGCCTCCTAGCCGTGCCGGCGAGAACCCCTAGCCGACAGTTCGTGCGTGATCGGCGACGAAGGGGGGTTTGACGACGCGCATGGCGGAGGTCCGGCCCCGGACGTCGACCGAGACGACGTCGTCGGCTGCCACCGACCGGTCGAGCAGGGCCAGCCCGATCCCCTGCCGCAGATGGTCCATATAATAGAGATGCTGCTTCCAGGCCTCGTCGAGGAAGTGCAGCGTGAGCGAGCGTTCGGCTTCGCGAAATTCGGGCCGATACCGAGTCTCGACTGCGTC
>JANYIP010000037.1 GCA_025361995.1 Streptomycetales bacterium
GCATCACCGCTACCAGCGGACAGCGCCTCAACGGTGAGCGCGGTGATCGACATACGAAGATCATATCAGGGCGTCAACGCCGAAAGCCATGACGTAGCAACAACTCTTCGGAACAATCGCCCTATCACAGACCTCCGACAAGCCGCGTCCCGTCATCCACAACCGACCCAGTCATCCACAGCCCGCCCACCGCCGCACCGCAGGCCACCCCCACCGCCGGTAGTCTCCTGGGGTGATCGATCTGCGCCTCATCCGCGAGCAGCCTGACCTCGTCCGAGCCTCCCAACGTGCACGCGGCGAGGACGAGTCGCTGGTCGATGCCCTGGTGGCCGCCGACGAGCTGCGCCGGGCCAGCGGGGTGCACTTCGACACCTTGCGCGCCGAGCAGAAGGTCGTGGGCAAGGACGTCGCGCGCGCCACAGGTGACGAGAAGGCTGCCCTGCTGGCAAAGGCTAAAGACCTGGCCACCCAGGTACGCGAGGCCGAGACAGCCTCTGCGCAAGCGTCAGCACAAGCGGAGGAGCTCCTGCTCGCACTGTCCAACGTCGTCAACCCTGCCGCCCCCGTCGGCGGCGAGGCCGACTTCGTCGTGCTGCGGCAGGTCGGCACCCCGCGGGACTTCACCCAGGAGGGCTTCACCCCGAGGGACCACGTCGAGCTCGGCCAGCTGCTCGGCGCGATCGACGTCGAGCGGGGCGCCAAGGTCAGCGGGTCCCGCTTCTACTACCTCACCGGGGTCGGCGCCCTGCTCGAGTTCGCCCTCGTCCAGATGGCTATGGAGCAGGCGGTCGCGGCCGGGTTCCAGCCGATGATCCCGCCGGCGCTCGTCAAGCCGGCCGCGATGCAGGGCACCGGGTTCCTCGGCCAGGCCGCCGAGAACGTCTACCGGCTCGAGGCCGACGACCTCTACCTGGTGGGTACGGCCGAGGTTCCGCTGGCGGCGTACCACATGGACGAGATCCTCGACGCGGCGTCACTCCCGTTGCGTTACGCCGGGTTCTCCCCGTCCTTCCGCCGCGAGGCCGGCTCGCACGGCAAGGACACTCGAGGCATCTGGCGGGTGCACTGGTTCGACAAGGTCGAGATGTTCTCCTACTGCCCGCCCGAGGAAGCCGCCGCCGAGCACGCGCGGCTGCTGGCGTGGGAGCAGGAGTTCCTCGGCAAGCTCGAGCTGCCCTACCGCGTGATCGACGTCGCCACCGGGGACCTGGGTTCCTCCGCCACCCGCAAGTTCGACTGTGAGGCCTGGATCCCGACCCAGGGCGGCTACAAGGAGGTCACCTCGACCTCCAACTGCTCGGAGTTCCAGTCCCGGCGGCTGTCGATCCGGATGCGCGAAGGCGACAAGATCCGCCCGCTGGCGACGCTCAACGGCACGCTCTGCGCGGTCACCCGGATCATCGTTGCGCTCCTGGAGAACCACCAGCAGGCCGACGGATCCGTCCGGGTACCCCAAGCCCTGCAGCATCACCTAGGCGGCCGCGAGGTCCTGCTCCCGATCTGAGGTCGCAGGCTCGGAGACGGCCGAGGTATCAGGCCGGGCGTGAGCGACTCCTGACAGGCATGCTGGCAATCTCCGGTCGGGTCGTCACCATGGACAGCACCAACGCCGTGCTTCCCCACCACGTCCTCTACGTCGACGGTGGCACGATCCGGGCCGTCCGCCCGGTCGGGCAGCCACCCCCGCCGGGCTTCGAGGCGGTCACGGTCGTCCCGAGCGGCGGCACGATCTTCCCGGGGCTCATCGAGCTCCACAACCACCTCCCGTACGACGTGCTGTCGCTGTGGAAGGTCCCCAAGCCTTATGGCAACAGGGACCAGTGGAGCGGTCCCGGCAACCCGGACTACCGGCGGCTCATCACCGGCCCGATGCAGGTCCTCGGCGCCCAGCCCGACGCGACGGCCGCCGTCGTCCGCTACTCCGAGATGCGCTGCCTGCTCGGCGGGACCACCACGAGCCAGGGGATCACGCTGGCCAAGAGCTCGAGCATCGTCACGCACTTCCGTGGCCTGGTCCGCAACGTCGAGCGGACCGACGACGTGCTGCTTCCACCAGCCCTGACCCACATCGCCGACGTCGAGGCGTCGCAGCGCGACAAGTTCCTCAAGCGCCTGTCCGGCAAGAAGAAGCTGATCCTGCACCTGGCCGAGGGGGTCGACGGCCCGGCCGCACAGCACTTCGCATCGCTCAAGGGCGACGACGGGACTTGGGCGATCACCAGCAACCTGATCGGGATCCACTGCGTCGCCCTCACGGAGCCCGACTTCACGATCCTCGCCGGCCACGGTGGCTCGATGGTGTGGTCGCCGCTGTCCAACTTCCTGCTGTACGGCAAGACCGCCGACGTCGGCGCTGCCCTGCGGCAGAAGGTCCCGATGGCCCTCGGCTCCGACTGGGCGCCGTCCGGCAGCAAGAACCTGCTCGGGGAGCTGAAGGTCGCGAGGCTCACCGCTGCAGCCACGAACCTGCCGCTGACCAGCGCCGACCTGGTCGCCATGGTCACCAAGACGCCGGCGGTGATGCTCGGCTGGGGCAGCCAGGTCGGCACCCTGGCGACCGGCTACCGGGCCGACCTCGTCGTCGTCGCAGGCACGTCGGCCGACCCGTACCAGGTGCTGCTCGACGCCACCGAGGCGGACCTGCGGCTGGTGATGATCGAGGGGACCCCGAGGGTGGGGGTGCCGGCGCTGCTTCTGCCCCTCGGCGTTGCAGCGGCCGGGACCGAGGCGATCCAGGTGGGTGGTCAGCCGCGCCTGCTCAACCTGGTCGAGGCCGTGGCCGACGTGAGCGTGGCGAGGGTGTCGATGAGCCAGGCCACCCAGCTGCTCACGGCCGCTCTGCACGACCTGCCCACCTCGGCCAAGGTCAGCAAGCTGTCCCGCCTGCCCAGGGGTCAGGTACGTCTCGCCGTGGAGGGACTGGTCGACAACCGCAAGTCCTCGCGGCCGCACCTGCCCTATCAAGGGCACGTGACCGGGCCGAACTTCCGCACCGCGCAGGAGCCGCGGCTGCTGGTCCGACCGATCCCCAAACGGACGTCGCTCAAGGGCCTCGCGCTGGCCGCCGCAGCACCGCTCGCGCTGCCCGCACTCGCCCTCGACCCGGTGACGGCAGTCGACAACCCGGGCTACTACGACCAGCTGAGCACCGAGACCAACCTCCCGGGCAACTTGAAAGCGGCGCTGCTGGCCCTGCGGCCGGCCTGACCGGAGGGAGCGCAGCGATGACGCACACGTTCTGCCCCGGGTACGTCAGGGCGCCCTACCAGGGGCTGGTGGAGGACTACCCCGGCACCGAGACGTACCCGACCGCGGACTTCCGGACCGAGTGGGGCCCGATCTTCCACCGCGGCCGCCTCGACGGCACGGCCCGCATCCTGCTGATCGGGCAGGACCCGGCCACTCACGAGGACGTCGCCCGGCGGATCCTCGTGGGTGAGGCTGGGCAACGGATCCAGGGCTTCCTCGGGAAGCTCGGCATCACCACGTCGTACGTCTTCATCAACACGTTCCTCTACTCCGTGTACGGGCAGGCGGGCGGCTCGGCGCATGCCCACGATGCGCACATCGCCACCTACCGCAACGCCTGGCTCGACGCGCTCGCCGCCGACAACCAGCTCGAGGCCGTGGTGACCCTCGGCACGCTGGCTGACACGGCGTACCACGCCTGGCGAGCGACGCCAGGAGCCGCAACGGCGACCTGGCGCTACGCGACGGTGCTGCACCCGACGTACCCCGACTCGGCGAGCGCGAGCGGCACGATCACCAGGGCGGCGGCGTTCGCGCGGCTCTGCACCAGCTGGAACCACGCGCTGGACCTGCTGACCGCGGCGCCCGGTGGACTGACCTCCGACCTCGCGCGCCCGCTGGTGCACTACGGGACCACCATCACCCCGGCTGAGCACGGCGCCATCCCCGAGGGCGACCTGCCGCCGGGGCTGCCCGACTGGATGCGCGGCACCAAGAGCTGGGCGGTACGGGGAACCGCGCAGCCGCCAGCCACGACGGCAGCGCAGAAGCGCGCCACGCTCACCGTCACGATCCCCTGACGTTCTCGTGTCAGACCCAACCGGCGCTCTGGCCCCGGCAGGGTCTGACACGAGCGCACGAACTACTAGCCGACGTGCGGCACCGTCTGCAGCGCGGCCGCGAAGCGCTCGTCCGAGACGGCCTCGTCGGTCATCCGCCCGTCGAGGTACGCCTCGTACGACGCCAGGTCGAAGTGGCCGTGCCCGCACAGCGCCGTGAGGATGACCTTCTCCTCGCCGGACTCCTTGCAGGCCAACGCTTCCCGGATGCAGGCGGCCAGCGCGTGGGTCGGCTCGGGCGCCGGCAGGATCCCCTCCGTACGGGCGAACTGGACGCCCGCCGCGAAGCACTCGGACTGTCCGATCGCCACCGCTTCCATGAGCCCCAGCTCGTAGATGTGCGAGATCAGCGGCGCCATGCCGTGGTAGCGCAGGCCGCCGGCGTGGATCGGGTCCGGGATGAAGTCGTGCCCGAGCGTGTGCATCTTGAGCAGCGGCGTCATCCCGGCGGTGTCGCCGAAGTCGTACGCGTAGACGCCACGGGTGAAGGACGGGCAGGAGGCCGGCTCGACGGCACGGATCGTCGGGTTCATGTTCCCGGCCATCTTCTCGCGCAGGAACGGGAACGAGAGCCCGGCGAAGTTCGACCCGCCTCCCGTGCACCCGACCAGCAGGTCCGGCTTCTCGCCCACCTTCGCCAGCTGTAGCAGGGCTTCCTCGCCGATGATCGTCTGATGCAGCAGCACGTGGTTGAGGACGGAGCCCAGCGCGTACTTGGTGTCGTCGGACTGGGCCGCGACCTCGACGGCCTCGGAGATGGCGATCCCGAGCGACCCGGTGTGCTGCGGGTTGAGCTCGAGCTGGGCCAGGCCGGCGGCCGTCAGCGGCGACGGCGAGCGGTGCACGGTGCCGCCAAAAGTCTCGATCATCAAGCGGCGGTACGGCTTCTGGTCGTACGACGCCCCGACCTGCCACACCTCGCACTCGAGGCCGAACAGCGCGCAGGCGAAGGCGAGCGCAGTGCCCCACTGCCCGGCGCCGGTCTCGGTGGTCAGCTTCCGCACGCCCGCCTTGGCGTTGTAGAACGCCTGTGGCACGGCGGTGTTGGGCTTGTGGGAGCCCGCCGGCGAGCCGCCCTCGTACTTGTAGTAGATCCGGGCCGGGGTCCCGAGCGCCTTCTCCAGCCGGTGCGCGCGGAACAGCGGCGACGGCCGCCACAGCCGGTACACGTCGAGGACCTCGCCGGGGATGTCGACGTACCGCTCGCCGGTGACCTCTTGCATGATCAGGTCCATCGGGAACAGCGGCATGAGGTCCTCAGGCCCGACGGGCTGCAGCGTGCCAGGGTGCAGCGGCGGCGGGGGCGGCTCGGGCAGGTCCGGGATG
>JANYIP010000054.1 GCA_025361995.1 Streptomycetales bacterium
GTCTGCTCCGGCGGCGGCGAGCCGGCACGTCGGGTGGTCGTCGTCCCCGACTCCGTACTCGTCACAGGCTCGGAAGCCGCCCCGGCGACAGCCCTCGACCTGACCGGCCTGCTCGAGCGCGTCGGCTCCGACCTGCCGAGCACTGACGAGTGGGACGAGTCGTCGGCCTGGGGCCGGGCCGGCCTGTCCGTCGCTGATGTCGATCCCGTCGATGCCGTCGATGCAGGAGCGCCGGGCCCCACAGCCGTGCGTCGGCACGCACCGGTGGTCACCGGACCCACGCTGGGCATGCCCGCGATGCGCTGGGCGATCAAGATCGCCGCTCCGTCCAGCGAGCAGGGCGACAAGTGGGGCGACGTCCACTTCGCCGCGGACCTGGCAGCGGCCCTGCAGCGGCTGGGCCAGCACGTGTCGGTCGACCGCCGCCCGGCGCACCAGCGGTCGACGGCGCACCTCGACGACGTCGTCCTGAACCTGCGCGGGCTGGCGACCCCGTCGCTGCGCCGCGACCAGGTGAACCTGCTGTGGGTGATCAGCCACCCAGAGCAGGTCAGCGCCGAGGAGATCCGCGGCTACGACCTGGCCTTCGCCGCCAGCCTGTCCTGGTCGGCCGCCATGACCCGACGGGTCGGAGTCCGGGTCGAGCCGCTCCTGCAGGCAACCGACCCACGACGGTTCCACCCCGACGTCGCCGAGCCGGACACCGGCCCGCAGGCCCTGTTCGTCGGCAACTCGCGGGGCGTCGAGCGGCCGGTGGTGCGTGACGCCATCACGGCCGGGATCGAGCTCGACGTGTACGGCACCCGGTGGAAGGGCTTCATCGACGTGTCGCACGTGCGCGGGGAGTACCTGGCCAACGAGACGGTGGGAGCGGCGTACCGCTCGGCCGGCGTCCTGCTCAACGACCACTGGGCCGACATGGCCGCCGAGGGCTTCATCTCCAACCGGGTGTTCGACGCGGTGGCAGCGGGGGCGCGGGTGATCAGCGACCCGGTGGAGGGCATCGAGGAGACCTTCTCGGGGGCGGTGCTGGAGTACCGCACGCCCGACGAGCTCGCGCGCTGGGCCGGCCCGGAGCGCGACCGCGTCTTCCCGCCGGAGTCCGAGCTGCTGCAGATCTCGGCCCGGGTACGCGCGGAGCACTCGTTCGACGCACGGGCCGCCCGGCTGCTCGAGGCTGCCGTCGAGGTCGTCACCCTGCGGGCCAGCGACCCGCCCGGCTGATCCGCCTACCGCAGGCCGGCCCACTGCTCGAGCTGCGCGACGAACGCCTTGCCGTCCCGGGTCCAGTCGTGGTCACGCACCGCCGCGTCGTGACCGTGGCGCGCCATCGCTGCCGCCCGCTGCGGGTCCGCGGCGAGGGCACGCACCGCGGCGGCCACCGCAGCCGGGTCCTCGAACGGTACGACCACGCCGGCTTCAGCCGACTCGACCAGCTCTTTCGCCGGTGGAGTCGGCGTCGTCACCACCGGGACGCCGTACGCCATGTACTCGATCACCTTGGTCGGCCGCGAGTGCCGGTAGTTGGCCTCGTCGTGCAGCAGCGACAACCCGGCCAGCGCCCCGTCGAGCAGGGCCAGCGCCTGGTCGTTCGGGACGAAGCCGTGCCACACCACCTGCGCAGCGGCAGCCGCGGCCTCCAGCGGGGCGCGGACCTCGTCGTCCGCAGCACCGACCAGGTGCACCGTGACGCCGGAGCCGGCGAGCAGGCGGCCCACCTCGATCATGTCCAGCGCACCGCGCGCCCGGGTAAGCGCGCCGACGTACACCACCCGGTCCGCCCCCGGCGGGGTGACCGACGCGGGCACCACAGTGCTGTTGGGGACGACCGGGTGCGGACCGGCGAACCGGGCGACGTACCCGTCCTCGGCGAGCAGCAGGTGCCGCCGCCGCTCCACCACCCGCTCGACCCCGCGGAAGACCGCAGCAGTCGGCCGGCGGAGCGGCCCGGGCAGCCACCCCTTGAGCGTGACCGCCGCGGCGGTGTCCTCGTGCACGTCCCACACCAGCGGGCCGGCGCCGTCGGGCAGCGCAGCGGTGGCCGCCAGCAGCTCGGGGTCGTGCAGCAGGGTGAGGTCGTGCTGCGGACCCTCGCGGCGGATCAGCGTGCGCGCAGCCCGCGCCGCCGCAACCCGGTGCCGGCCGGCAGCGCGCGCAAGGTCGAGGGTACGCAGCCCGGTCGGGCGCTCCACCCCGAACGCGGTGAAGGGCGCGGCGTACGTCACCTGGTGGCCGGCCGCCCGGATCGCCGCGATCTCGCGGTGCAGGATCCGGGCGTCCTGGGGGTTGTGGACGATGGTGACGACCAGGACCCTCACAGCCGTTCGACGCCCGGCCGTCCGGCGGCTTCGACGTCGACCTTGCCCCGGGTGTCGAGCAACCGCCGAGCCTGCCTCGCCAGCTCCGCCAGGTCGTACGTCGCATGTGCCTGCACCAGCACCGTCACGTCGCTGCCCCGCAACGCCTCGGTGAGGTCGGCCACCCGCTCGAGCACCTCGCCACCGACCGTCCAGTTGGGGAAGTACGGGTCGTGGAAGCGCACGGTCGCGCCCAGCTCGCGCAGCCGCACGGCCAGCGGCATCGTCGGCGACTCGCGGCTGTCGCCGATGTCCGGCTTGTAGGTGACACCGAGCAGCAGCACCGTCGCACCCGCGACCGCGACCCCGTCGGCGGCCAGCAGCCGGACCACCCGGTCGGCCACGTACCCGGGCATCGAGTCGTTGATGCTCTGTGACAGCTCGACCATCTGGAACGGCCGGCCCAGCTCCTCGCGCACCTTGAACGACAGGTAGTTCGGGTCGATCGGGATGCAGTGACCACCGACGCCGGGACCGGGGTAGAAGGCCTGGAACCCGAAGGGTTTGGTGGCCGCGCACGCGATCA
>JANYIP010000215.1 GCA_025361995.1 Streptomycetales bacterium
CCGACCGCGCTCGCGCCATGCGGTCACCCTAGGGGGACCAGCGCCTTGCTCCTGCGATGCGCGGATCCTCGACGACTCCGACGACTCCAACGACCCCAACGACTCCAACGACCCCGATCGGCCCCGATCGAACGGGCCGGCCCGTCCGCCTGCGAGGATCGGGGCGTGAACAGTTGGGTCGAGCGCGCAGTGGTGCTGGTATCGCTCGTGCCGGCGGTCTGGGCGCTGGTCCTCGTGGCCCGCGACAAGGGGATCGACCTCGCCCTGCTCATCGGCGCCGCCGTGGTCGAGGTCGCCGTGATCGTCCAGCTCGTCGTCGGGATCGTGAGCCTGGTCGGCTCGCACCGCGACATCGCCCGCGGGACCTTCCTCGGGTACCTGATCGGCGCACTGTTCGTCCCGGTCGTGGGCGTCGCCTGGGGGGTCGGTGAGAAGAACAGGTACGGTTCGACCGTGCTCCTGGTGTTCTTCCTCGTCGTGCCGGTGATGGTCCTGCGGCTCGACGGGATCTGGGCGAGCACCCATGCCTGACGCCGCGCCGGAACAGCAGACCCGGCGAGGTCCGGGTCGCGTGCTGATCGCTGTCTACGGGATCTTCGCGCTCTCGGCCACCGGGCGGTCCTCGGTCCAGCTGAGCACCAAGTTCCACCAGGCGCCGCTGGCCTTCCTGCTCTCAGGCTTCGCCGCGGTCGTCTACATCGTCGCCACGGTCTCGCTGGCCAGGGCCGGCCGCACGTCTCGCCGGGTCGCGTACGTCGCGATCTCCACCGAGCTGGCCGGGGTGGTGCTGGTCGGGTCGGCGAGCCTGCTGTTCCCGCACTCGTTCCCCGAGGCGACGGTGTGGTCGGGGTACGGGAGCGGTTACGGTTTCGTGCCGCTCGTGCTGCCCTTCGTGGGCCTGTGGTGGCTGCGCCGCACTGCTCGCTAGCCCTCAGCCCCGCAGACCGCGCGGCGGTACGTCCACGGCCGGTGCGACGGGGCTCGCGTCGAGCGGCCCGAACCGGTGCAGGCCGAAGGACGCCACGTCCGCGTCTGGCGTCGCACCCTCGGCGAGGTCGGCCAGGATCTCCCCCATCAGCGCCGAGAACTTGAAGCCCGTGCCGCTGTCGCCGCAGGCGAGCACCACCCTGCCGTCGAGGAGCCGGTCGATGACGAAGCGGCCGTCCGGCGACATGGTCCAGGTGCAGACCTGCGAGGACAGCGCCCGCGGCTCGAGCCGGCCGAAGTCGCGGGCCACCCGCCGCTCCACCGCGGCCTCGATCCCGGCGTCGGGGGCGCGGTCCAGGTCCGTGACGTCGAAGCGGCGCAGCGGGGCGTCCAGCCCGATCTTGTAGCCGATCCGCGGCGTCGGCATCGCGTACAGGCCGACCTCGACCTCCTCGCCGACAACGGTCTCGCCGTCATAGAGGCACGGCAAGTCTTCCCAGCCCGGCGTGCCGCCCACGTACACGACCTGCTCCAGAACGGGGTCCAGCGCGAGGCCGACGCCGAGGTCTGCCAGCAGCGAAGACGCCCAGGGTCCGGGTGCGAGAACGACCACGTCAGCCTCCAAGACGTCAGTTGCACAGACGTCAGCCCGTACCAGGTCGGCGGTGTCCGACATGGTGAGGCGCACACCGGCAGTCGTCGGCTCCAGGTGCTCTACCCGGGTGTGGGCGCGCAGCTCGCCGCCGGTACCTGCGAGCAGCAGGGCCTGTGCCCGCAGGGCCTCCGCTGCCAGGACCGGCCCGGCATCGGCCTGCCAGACGGCGTCGACCCCGTTGGGTCGCAGCCCGGGGAACCACCGTCCGACCTCGGCCGCGCTCACCTCGACGTGGTCGACGCCCTGCGCCGTCAGTGCCGCAGCGACCTCGGCGGGCCGGTCGCGCCAGAGCAGGCCACGCTGCAGGAGCAGCGCGGTCTCGCTCCGCTCCTCGAGCCGCCGCCACGCCTCGACCGAGCGCAGCGCCAGCCGTACCATCCGCGGCTCCGCGTGGCTCAGCCGCCACAGCCTGCTGGCCCCGCTCGACGACCCCAGCCCATGGCCCACGTCGTGCGCCTCGACGACGGTGACGTCGTGCCCGCGACGGGCCAGCTCGGCGCCCGCCGGCAGCCCCCATGCGCCAGCGCCCACCACCATGGCCCTCATGCGCGCGTCACAGGTCGACGCTGTCGAGGACCACGCAGGCATGGGTGAACATGGTCAGCCGCATCCTCCGACCCTAGGTGGGCGGGCAGGTACGACACGATGGTGGTGTGGCTAGCAAGGGCGAGCAGGGCAAGCAGGGCAGGCAGGGCAAGCAGGGCGGCACGCCAGCCACCGTGCTGCTGACCGAGGCCGGAGTGCCCTTCACCGTCCACGCGTACGAGCACGACCCCGCGGCCGGCTCCTATGGACTGGAAGCGGCGATGGTGCTGGGCGTCGACCCCGGCCGGGTCTTCAAGACGCTGCTGGCGACCGTCGACGGACAGCTCACGGTCGCCGTCGTACCGGTCAGCGCGATGCTCGACCTGAAAGCCCTCGCAACGGCGGTCGGCGGGAAGCGCGCCGAGATGGCCGACCCCGCGGTCGCGGAGCGCGCCACCGGCTACGTGGTGGGCGGGATCAGCCCGCTCGGCGCCCGCAGGCGGCTGCCCACGGTGGTCGACGCGACGGCCCTGACCTTCCCGACCGTGTACGTCTCCGGCGGCCGCCGCGGTCTCGACGTCGAGCTCGCCGCTACTGACCTGGTCGGGCTGACGGCGGCGCAGGTGGCTCCGGTCGCACGTCGGGGCTGAGCTCCGGCGCGAGCTCGGGCTCGGGCGGGACGATGCCGTCACTGACGCTCGTCCCGCTTCGCCGCTGGGTCACGAGGTCGACGATCAGCCACGTCACGAGAGCCCCCACCGGGAGGGCGAGCACCAGCCCCTTGGCCCCGAGGTCCAGCTTGTCGAGGACGATCGTCCCGGCCTTGGCCCGTCGCGCTGCCGCCAGGTCGAGCGGGCCGAAGCTGCGCCCGACGAGCCAGGCGGTCACGGCCGCAGCCAGGCCGCCCACGGCGAGACCGGCCACGGCTGACACTGGGTGCGCGCGCACGAACCGCCGGACCAGCACCGCCGCACCCACTGCGACCACGAGGCAGATCGCCGTGTACGCGAGGTCGGCGTGGATGTACTCCCGCGGCGACGGATCCACGAAGTACCCGGACCCGTCGGCGTCGATCCTGATCTTGGCTCGTGGCGCCACGAGCAGCCAGACGAGTCCGGCGGCCACTCCCGCGACGACCAGCCACCACACCGTCCAGACCGCTGCGCGAACACTCACGCAACGCACCCAGGGCCGAGCAGGGCCTTCAGGTCGCCGAAGAGTGCCGGTCCCGGAGTTACCCGCAGCCGGTCGTCGAGCCGCATCACCGTGGTCCGGCCGGCCGCCTGCTGGAGCTGCAGGTGCACCTCGGTGACGCCCGGGTGCGTCGCGAGGACCTCCTTCAGCCGGTCCACCACCGGCGGCACGCACTTGGCGACGGGCAGCGCGATCACCACCGGGCCGCGCGGCCCCTCGGACAGGTCGGGCAGGGTGAGCTCCATCGCGACCAGCTTGGGCTGGTCCTCGCGCTTGTCGAGACGGCCGCGCACGACGATCACCGCGTCCTCGACCAGCTGGGTCGCCACCAGCTGGTACGTCTGCGGGAACACCATCACGTCGATGACCCCGTCCAGGTCCTCCAGGGCCGCGATGGCCCACGGGCTGCCCTGCTTGGTCACCTTGCGCTGCAGCCCGGAGATCAGCCCGGCCACCGTGACGATCTGGCCGTCCGCCCGGTCGTCGTCGGACATCAGCTGCGCGATCGAGCAGTCGGCCGCGGCCGAGAGGATGTGCTCGAGCCCGAAGAGCGGGTGGTCCGAGACATACAGCCCGAGCATGTCCCGCTCGGCCGCGAGCAGCGCCGTCTTGTCCCACTCGCCGACCGGGATCGGGGGTGTCGCGACCACCCCGCCCGAGGTGTCGTCGACCCCGGCGTCACCGGTGCTGAACAGGTCGAACTGGCCGATCGCCTCGTTCCGCTTGGTCTCCATGAACGCGTCGATCGCGTCGGCGTGCACGGCCGTCAGCCCGCGCCGGGTGTGGCCGAGGGAGTCGAAGGCACCGGACTTGATCAGCGACTCGACGGTGCGCTTGTTGCACGCGACCGCGTCGACCTTGCGCAAGTAGTCGTAGAAGTCGGTGAAGCGGCCCTTCGCCTTGCGGCTGGCGATGATCGACTCGACCACGTTCTCGCCGACGTTGCGGATCGCCGACAGCCCGAACCGGATGTCCGAGCCGACCGGGGTGAAGTTCGACTCGGACTCGTTGACGTCCGGCGGCAGGACCTTGATCCCCATCCGGCGGCACTCGTTCAGGTAGAGCGCCGACTTGTCCTTGTCGTCCCGGACAGAGGTCAGCAGGCCAGCCATGTACTCGGCCGGGAAGTTCGCCTTCAGGTACGCCGTCCAGTACGACAGCAGCCCGTACGCCGCGCTGTGCGCCTTGTTGAAGGCGTAGTCGGAGAAGGGGACGAGGATGTCCCACAGGGTCTTGATCGCCGCGTTCGAGTAGCCGTTGCTGCGCATGCCCTCGCTGAACGGGATGTACTCCTTGTCCAGGATCGACTTCTTCTTCTTGCCCATCGCGCGGCGCAGCAGGTCCGCGTTGCCCAGGCTGTAGCCCGCGAGCTTCTG
>JANYIP010000077.1 GCA_025361995.1 Streptomycetales bacterium
CGGCGCGCACCTGCGGGAGAAGATCGTCGCGCAGGCGAGCGACCGGCTGATCATCGTGGTGGACGAGGCGAAGCTGGTCCCGCGCCTGGGCACGGGATTCGCGCTCCCCGTCGAGGTCATCCAGATGGCGCTGCGACCGGAGCGCGAGTTCCTGGAGTCGCTCGGCGCCACAGTGAGCCTGCGCAACAGAGCCGACGGTCAGAGGTTCGTGACGGACGAGGGCAACTGGATCCTCGACGCGGCGACCGGCCCGCTCGACGACCCGGCACAGCTCCTCCGGCAGCTGCAAGACCGCGCCGGCGTCGTCGAGGTCGGCCTGTTCCTGGGCATGACGTCAGTGGTCCTGGTGGCAGGGCCGGGCGGCGTACGCGAGCTCAGACCAGGGTCGTGACGTCCAGCTCCCCGTCGGCGTACCTGCGTCGGAGCACTTTCTTGTCGAACTTGCCCACCGAGGTCTTGGGCACTTCGTCGATGACGGCCCAGCGCTCGGGCAGCTGCCAGCGAGCGACCCGTTCTCCGAGATAGCTTCGCAGACCCTCGAAGTCGACGGCAGCACCCTCAACCAGGACGACGGAAGCCAGCGGCCGCTCGCCCCACTTGTCGTCGGGCACGCCGACGACGCTCGCCTCGATGACGTCGGGGTGGGCCATCAGGAGGTTCTCGAGCTCGACGGAGGAGATCCACTCGCCGCCGGACTTGATGACGTCCTTGGCCCGGTCGGTGAGGGTGAGGAACCCGTCTCCGGTGAGCACTCCGACGTCACCGGTACGGAACCAGCCCTCGTCGAACTTGTCGGGGTCATCGTCGAGGTAGTACGAGGCGGTGACCCACGGGCCGCGGATCTCCAGCTCGCCGACACTCCCGCCGTCACTGGGCACGACTTCACCGTCAGGCCCGACGAGCCGTCCCTCGACGGCGGCGGGCAGCCGGCCCTGGGTGATCCGGTATGCGCGCTTGGCGTCCTCGTCGACCGCGGTGACGGGCGGGCGGCTGATCGACCCAAGCGGGGAGCACTCGGTCATCCCCCACGCGTGCACGACGCGGATCCCGTACCTGTCCCAGAAGGCTTCCATCAGCGAGGGCGGGCAGGCGGATCCGCCGATGACGACCTCGCGCAGCGACGAGACGTCGCCGCCGTCGGCGTCCAGGTGGCGGAGCAGGTCGCTCCAGATGGTGGGTACGGCGCCGGCGAAGGTGGGCCGCTCGGCCGCGATCATGGCTGCCAGCGGCGCGGCCTGCAGGAACCGGTCGGGCATGACCAGCGAGGCACCGGACATGAACGCCGCGTACGCCAGGCCCCACGACATAGCGTGGAACTGGGGGACGACGGCGAGCACGGTCTCGTTGTCGGTGAGCCCGAACCCCTCGGTCATGCAGACCTGGGTGGAGTGCAGCCAGATGGACCGGTGGGAGTAGACGACACCCTTGGGGTTGCCCGTGGTTCCGCTGGTGTAGCAGAGGGCGGCTCCGTCGTGCTCGTCCACCTCGGGCCAGTCGAAGGTGGTCGGCTGGGCGGCGATCAGCTCGTCGTATTCGTGCACCTGCACGGTCGGGATGGCCAGCGGGGTACGGTCACCGGCGCCCGAGACCACGACGTGCCGCACGGTGGTCATCTCGGGCAGGACCTTGGCCAGCAGCGGGATGAGGGCGCCGTCCACGATGACGACGTGGTCCTGGGCGTGGTTGGCGATGTAGACGAGCTGCTCGGGGAAGAGCCGGATGTTGAGGGTGTGCAGCACGGCACCCATCGACGGCACGGCGAGGTAGGCCTCGAGGTGCTCCTGGTTGTTGAACATGAAGGTGGCGACCCGCTGGTCGCTGGTGACGCCGAGCTCGCGCAGGGCGTGCGCCAGCTGTGCGGCGCGTGATCCGACCTCGGCGTAGGTGGCCCGACGGACACCCTCGCCGGTCCACGTGCTGACCGTCGAGGTGCCGTGCACGGTCGACCCGAAGCGCAGCAGCCGGGCGATGGAGAGCGGGACCTCCTGCATGGTGCTTCTCATGCTGCGAAGCGTGCCACGTCACCAGTCCGGGCGCAGCGCCATCCCGCTGACCGCATCGGGACCGAGCTTCACGCCGAGGATCTGGTGGAGCTGGATGTGGTTCTTCTCGAACCCGACGCGGGAGCCGGCGAGGTAGAGCCGCCAGACCCGGGCTCGCCCCGGTCCGACCTCGGCGACGGCCTCGTCCCAGTGCGCGTCGAGGTTGGCGGACCAGTCCCGAAGGGTCAGCGCGTAGTGCTCGCGCAGGTTCTCCTCGTGCCGGATCTCGAAGCCGTGGTTGTTCATCTCGTTGGCGATGACGCCGGGACCCTCGAGCTCGCCGTCGGGGAAGACGTACCGGTCGATGAAGCCGCCGGTCCGCGAGCTCTCGAGGCCGGTGGGACGGGTGATGCTGTGGTTGAGGAGCCGTCCGCCCGGGCGGAGCCGGCCGGCCAGGAACGTGAAGTACGC